>JALQVJ010000171.1 GCA_023260355.1 Burkholderiaceae bacterium
AAGACTCGACCTACGCCATGATGCGCGAAGCGCAAGCGCGCGGACACAGCGTTTGGTTTTGCCACCCCAGCGATATCCAGTGGCAAAGCGGTCAGTCTGTGACTGCGTCCTGCTTGCGCATTGAGTTGCGCGACGTCCAGCCCAGCGCCTCGACCCCGAAACTTGAGTGGTATGACCACCATGAAACGAAGCCGTGTAGCTTGGCCTCGTTCGATGCCATCGTCATGCGCAAAGACCCGCCGTTTGATGCCGAGTACATCTACGCGACTCACTTGCTGGAGCAAGCGCAGCGCGACGGCGCCCACGTGTTCAACGATCCCTGCGCTCTGCGCGATCACCCTGAAAAACTAGCGCTGATGCAGTTCCCTGAGTGGGCGCCGCCGACGTTGGTCACCCGCAGCCCAGCAGACATCCGAGCGTTTCACCAAACCCACCAAGACATCATCCTCAAGCCGCTCGACGGCATGGGTGGCGCAGGCATTTTCCGGGTTGGTCAAGACGGCATGAACTTGGGGTCCATCATCGAAACCTTGAACCAAGGCGGCGCACAAACCGTGATGGTTCAACGGTACCTGCCTGAAATTGCTGAGGGCGATAAGCGCGTACTGGTCATCGGCGGCAAACCGGTGCCCTATGCCTTGGCGCGCATTCCGCAGGGCAACGAAGTCCGTGGCAACCTCGCCGCAGGTGGCAAAGGCGTCGCGATGCCATTGACCGATCGCGAGCGCACGATTGCTGAGGCACTCGGTCCCACATTGATGGCCCGGGGGTTGTTGTTGGTCGGCTTGGATGTGATTGGTGGGCGATTGACTGAAGTGAACGTCACCAGCCCCACTTGCTTCCAGGAAATCACGCAACAAGCGGGCGTGCCTGTCGCAGGCTTATTTCTCGACGCGCTCGAGCAAGCAATCGCTCACTGAGTTGTTCCCACGCCAGGTCCACCGGCATTCGCCTGCGCCAGCATGTTCTGGATGCGCTGCACAGCCTCATCAATGCGCAGCAAGACATCGGCTGGCAGGGCTTGACGGGCCTTGGCATGCGCGGCGTCACCCATGTGCTGGGCGACCAGACTGCCACCTTCAAAGACGCGCAACTCGTGCGGCGCAAACGCTTGCCAAGGCTCGTCTTCGGTCAATGGCGTGGTGACCACCACCGCGACGCGATCGTCTGGCGTTGTGTGTTGGGCAAAGTCGATATGCCAATCCTGGTCGGCCAGCGTTGCCTCGCCAAACGGATAGGCACGCGCGATATGGTGAAGCTGCGTGGATGCATGTGCCCACAATGCCAAGCCGTTAGAAAGCACCATATTGAAGGTGCCGTGGCGGCTTACCTGTGGGATCAACTCTTGCAGCGTCAACGTCAATTCGGCGGTCGAGGGCATGGCCGCGTGAGATTTGGATAGTTCTTGCAGCAACCAGCAAAACGCCAATTCACTGTCTGTTTGCCCCACAGGCGTGAAGTTGCCGTGCAGTTGTGGCGCGAACTCTGTCAAGTGCCCGTTGTGGGCGAATACCCAATGGTGGCCCCAAAGCTCTCGGGCAAACGGGTGGACGTTTTCCAAGCTCACATTGCCAGCGGTGGCCTTGCGCACGTGCGCGATGATGTTGCGACTCTTGATGGGATAACGCCGCAAAAAGTCTGCTACCGGCGAGTGTGCAGCGCTTTGGTGGTCCACAAACAAGCGCAGGCCCTTGCCTTCAAAAAAGGCCATGCCCCAACCGTCCGTGTGATCCCCTGTGCGGCCCCCTCGCTGCGAAAAGCCGGTGAAGCTGAATGACGCATCGGTTGGATTAAAACAATTCAACGCGAGCAATTGACACATGCGCTTGCCTCAAAAATTGGAACCTTCAAATTTTCAACAACCCGTACATTGTGAACCCAACGCGGCATCCAGCCCGGCTTCACTGCGGCGTGCTTTGCGGCGGAACGGCATCGCTGGCTGGCGCCTCAGGCGCAGTTGGCAAGCGCCGAGCAAGCAGCCAAGCGCCGCCACACATCAACCCCAGCAGCGTGAACACCTCGTGGTAGGCCGTCATGCGTTCCGCGGGACTCGCGTTGACACCGGCCACGCCCAAGCGCCAGTCCAACAAGATACCCACCAAACCAATCCCGACGGCCCCACCCAGCATGCGCAAAAAATTCACGGTGCTCGACGCATACGGAAGCAGACCTTTGTCCAAGCGCCCCAATGCCGTGACCTGCATGTTTGGCATGGTCAAGCCCAATGCGACTCGATTGGCAATCGCAAGCGTGGTGAGCAATCCAATCGACACCCACAAATGCATCAGCCACATGCTTGAAAACGCGAGCATCAATCCGAGGAGACCCACTTGCAGCATATGCGCTGGAATAAAGCGCCCACTCGCCTTGCCCACCACCCACATGCTGAACGCCAACATCAAGCCGGCGGGCAGCATCACCACGCCGACCAAGCTGGGAGAGTAGCCGAGCGCGGACTGCATGTAGACCGGCATCAGGTATGTCGAGCCATACAAACTGACCCCATAAATCAAGGTGATCCCCGAGCCCAAGCGAAAGGACGGATCACGGAAGATATCCAGCTGCACCAAAGGGGCCATTCCGCCTGTCGCTGAGCCCAGCAACAAGCGGCGCTGCCACCACACGAAAATTGCCAGGGCCGCAAGCGCTACAGCCAACAACACCACAGCGGTCGACAAGGCTTCCGTGCGCAACGCCACCACACCGCGCAGCAAGGTGATGGTGAACACACCGGCAACCACCCAGCCGAATAAATCAAGTCGTTTTGTGGCCGCCGCAGCGGCGCCACCCGGCGCTGTGATGGGAACATATCGTTTCGCTGCCCACATGGCTGCCAAACAGAATGGCACAACCATGAAAAAGATCGCCCGCCAACCCCATGCATCGACCAATAACCCGCCAATTGAAGGCCCAATGGCTGGCGCCATCACCACGCCCACACCAAAGATGCTGGTGGCTTTGCCGTGCTCGTGCGAGGCGAACGCGCGCATGATCACCATCGCGGGAATCGGCATGGTGACCCCTGCAGCAAGGCCTTCCACCACCCGCATGGCCAATACCCATTCAACCGTTTGAGATAGTCCGCCGACGATGCCCCCGATCATGAGCAAACTCAGCGCGCCCGTATAAGTGGCACGGTAGCCGTAGCGATTGAGCAGCCATGGCGTGGTCAGCATCGATAGGGTCATTGAAACCATGAAGCTGCTCGACAACCACTGCGCCTGTGATGGGTTGAGCACAAAGTGGTGGCTCATGTCGGGGACTGCCACATTGATGATGGTGGAGGACATGATCGCCGCCACTGTGCCCACCATCAGCGTGTACAGAAAGCGCCACCGAAAACGATCCCCTAAGCGGGCTTGTAAGTCCGCCAAAGAGCCGGGGACGGGCACGGCGCTCAACGGTTGGCGTCCCTTTTAGACTGCCACTCGATCCAGCCGCGCCAAACCAGCAAGGCCAGCGGCAAATTGTGGATCACCCAATCGAACCAATCGAGAGGGCGAGACAAAGTGCCAGCCAGCAACATGCGCCACTTCTCTAAGAGATGGGGCTCGGGCTGCACTGGCGCGACAGCCATCCAACCAGCGATCAAGATCAGCCACACCAACGGGATTTTTTTGATCCAGTGGGACATCAGTTGCCTCACACCACGGCGCCAGAGTTGGGGTCGTCCCGATCGATATCGTTCTTTTGTGAAATCAAATCTTCGCGCTTGATCCCTAGCCACATACCAATGGCTGCCGACACGAAGACCGATGAGTAGATGCCAAACAAGATACCAATCGTCAATGCCACTGCAAAGTAGTGCAGGGTGGGGCCACCGAACAACAACATGGACACCACCATCACTTGGGTGGAGCCGTGAGTGATGATGGTTCGGCTGATCGTTGACGTGATGGCGTGGTTGATCACTTGGACCGTATCCATCTTGCGCTGGCGCCGAAACGTCTCGCGAATGCGGTCAAAAATCACCACCGATTCGTTCACCGAATAGCCCAGCACAGCCAACACTGCCGCCAACACTGCCAAGGAAAATTCCCATTGGAAGAATGCGAAAAATCCCAAAATGATGATCACGTCATGCATGTTGGCGATGATGGCGGACACCGCGTATTTCCATTCAAAGCGCACCGCCAAGTAAATCATGATGCCAACAATCACCAGTGCCAACGCAGTCAAGCCGTTGGTCAACAACTCGTCTCCAACCTGAGGCCCGACAAATTCTGTGCGTTTGTTGTGCTTGCATTAATGTTGTTATTTCTGAAAGTAATGGAGGGACTATCTCGTGGAAAGCAATAAAGTATTTTTATCAGATTTAGAGGATGAATATGGTAGTATTTGTTGGTCTGT
>JALQVJ010000252.1 GCA_023260355.1 Burkholderiaceae bacterium
AACGCAGCCGGTCCAACAAGCCATAGCGGTGTCGACGATGGACGCATTGGGACGCGTATTGGCTCAAGATGTGATTGCAGAAATGCCGGTCCCGGCGTTTGCCAACAGCGCCATGGACGGGTATGCCTTGGCCCTAGATGACTGGTCGATGTCTGCAGCGGATGGGTTACCCATTTCCCAGCGCGTCCCTGCTGGGCATGCGCCCCAACCACTGGAAAAACGCACCTGCGTGCGGATTTTCACAGGGGCGCCGCTGCCCAAGGGCGCGGACACAGTGGTGATGCAAGAGAACTGCGTCGTCAAAGAAGATCGGGTTCACATCCAAGGCGAAGTTCACCGTGGCCAGATGGTGCGCCAAGCCGGCGAGGATATCGCCCTGGGCCAGGTCGTGCTGAAAGCCGGCACGCGCCTCAGTGCTGCGGACTTGGGCATGGCCGCGAGTTTGGGGGTGGCTGAGTTGTTGGTGTTTCGCCCGGTCAAAGTGGCTTTGTTTTCAACAGGTGACGAGTTGAAAACACCGGGTGAAGTAGCCCCTAGAGACTTGCCACCAGGCGCGATATTCAACAGCAATCGGTATTTTTTGACTGCGCTGCTCCGACAGTTGGGCTGCGATGTGACGGACATGGGCGTGGTGCCCGATCGCCTGGATGCCACCCAACGTGCGTTGGCATCGGCAGCGGCAGATCACGATGTGATTTTGACGAGCGGTGGTGTATCTGTCGGCGAAGAAGATCACGTCAAACCCGCGGTCGAGAGCCTGGGGTCGCTGTCCTTGTGGTCCATTGCGATCAAGCCTGGCAAGCCGTTTGCATCGGGCGTGGTGCGTCGCAATGATGGCTCGCATGCGCATTTTTTGGGTCTGCCTGGCAACCCTGTCTCTAGCTACGTCACGTTTGCAGTGATGGTGCGCCCGTTCTTGTGCAAGCTGCAAGGGCGGGATCAGTGCCGCGTGCATCCGATGAGCTTGCAGGCCAATTTCGAATGGCCAAAGGCGGACAAACGCCGGGAATTTTTGCGGGTCAAGCGCAACGCCTCTGGGGGACTGGATTTGTTCCCCAACCAAGGCTCAGGGGTGTTGACCTCGCTGGCTTGGGCGGACGGTTTCGTCGATAACCCTCCAGGCAAAACCATCGCCTTTGGGGACACTGTGCGATTCATCCCCTTGGCCGCGTTGTTCGGTGTGGAGGGTTGAGGCATGCAGATTCAAGTGGTTTACTTTGCAGCGGTGCGCGAAGCAATCGGACAACCCCGAGAAGTGTGGCAAACCGAGTGCCAATCGCTCGAAGCGCTTCGCCAAGAGTTGCAAAGCCGAGGCGAGCCTTGGCGCTCTGCGCTTGGCGCTGATCGGCCGCTTCGGTGCGCGGTAAACCACAACATGGTGCATGAAGACGTCTCGCTGAATGATGGCGATGAGGTGGCTTTCTTCCCACCCGTGACCGGAGGCTGACGCGTGGCCGACGCCATTCGCATCCAGACCCAAGACTTCGATGTCAGCGAAGAGCTGGCATTGATGCGCCGTGGAGATGGGCGCGTGGGGGCTGTCTGCTGTTTCGTTGGCACCGTCCGAGAGGCTGGTGGTGCCGAGGCTGTTCGCGAGATGGAGCTTGAGCACTACCCAGGGATGACCGAAAGCGCGATTGCGAAAATGGTAGACGAGGCTCGGCGGCGCTTTGAGGTGCTGAGCAGCACGGTGATCCATCGGGTCGGCGTTTTGGCACCCGAAGACCAAATTGTGTTGGTTGCCGTCACCTCGCCCCACAGGCGGCACGCATTTGAGGCCTGTGAGTTTCTGATGGACTACCTCAAGACTCAGGCCCCGTTTTGGAAGAAAGAGACCACACACTCCGGTGCGCACTGGGTGGATGCGAGAGACAGCGATGACGCGGCGCTCTTGCGCTGGGGAATCCAAGCGAGCAACGCGCCCACGCCTTGATCTGTATCAATAGCGGCTCCTCTTGAAATCCTCCGGTTCGGCGCCACGTGTGAGGCAGTTGAACATGACGGAGGCTTTCCATGAGAGCAGACAAACTCACCACGAAATTCCAAGAGGCCTTGGGTGAAGCCCAAAGCTTGGCGCTTGGCCATGACCACGCGTACATCGAGCCGCAACACGTTTTGCTTGCCATGCTGCGCCAAACCGATGGCCCTGCAGCGTTGTTGCAGCGCGCTGGAGGCCAGATCAATGCAATGCAGCAAGCCACCGAGGCTGCGCTGAAGCGATTGCCCACCGTACACGGACAAGACCAGGTTCAAGTGGGGCGCGATACAGTCAGCCTGCTGCAGGCGGCGGAGAAGGATGCCATCAAACGCGGTGATCAGTTTGTGGCGAGCGAGCTTTTTCTGCTTGCACTGGCTGGGCACAAGAGCGACGCAGGTGAGTTGTTGCGCCAGCAAGGTGTCAGCGCGGCGGCCCTGGGCAAGGCCATTGACGCGCTGCGTGGCGGTCAGCGTGTTGACAACGCTGAAGCAGAAGGCCAGCGCGAGGCGCTCAAGAAGTACACGCTGGATCTCACCGAACGGGCGCGTTTGGGCAAGCTCGACCCAGTGATTGGGCGGGATGATGAAATTCGACGCGCCATTCAGGTGCTGCAACGCCGCTCGAAAAACAACCCCGTGCTGATAGGAGAGCCCGGTGTAGGCAAGACCGCGATCGTCGAGGGCTTGGCCCAACGCATCGTTGCCGGCGAGGTGCCCGACACCTTGAAGGAAAAACGCGTGCTCGCCCTGGATATGGCGGGCCTCTTGGCAGGCGCAAAGTTCCGCGGTGAATTTGAAGAGCGCCTCAAGGCGGTACTCAAGGAGGTCTCGGCAGAGGAAGGGCGCATCATTCTCTTCATTGACGAAATCCACACCATGGTGGGCGCCGGCAAAGCCGAGGGCGCCATGGACGCCGGCAACATGCTCAAACCAGCGCTTGCGCGGGGCGAGTTGCATTGCGTTGGCGCGACCACGCTGGATGAGTATCGCCAGTACATCGAAAAAGATGCGGCACTGGAGCGGCGCTTCCAGAAAGTGCTGGTCGATGAACCTTCGGTGGAAGATACCATTGCCATTCTCCGCGGCCTGAAAGAGCGCTATGAAGTGCATCAT
>JALQVJ010000385.1 GCA_023260355.1 Burkholderiaceae bacterium
GGGTATGTCACCGCGCTTTCCTCCATCAACCGCGCCCAGCTGATATTGTTTAGCGATTTCATGCCCTGCTTCATTTCGGCAAACACGTCGCTAGGGTGGCTATAGGCCCAATTCAGCCCCAAGCGCTGTGCCAAGGCCACGGTAATGGCCCAATCCTCGCGGGCCTCGCCCGGGGGTTGCGCCGCCGCACGGCCCTGATCGTCGCCGAACCAGACAACGGCACAGCCTGGATTGATATCGAGGCGGCGGCTCAAGCTGCCTGATGAAGCCAGCCGAGTTCGTGCCACTGGGCCATCACGGCTTGGGCGTCTGGCGTCAACGCCCGCCACACCCCATGCGATAGGGCACGCTGGTCGGCCAACTGATGCAATATCAGGGCGTCGTTGCCTTGGGCCAAAAAGCCCTCACCGTTGATGAAGATATGGTGCTCGTCGTAGAGCATTTTGGTCTTGGCATCCAACCTGACATCCTGCGCGCGCCATGGTGCCTCGTTGGCCTCGAACCACACATGAGGTTTGGGCTCGCTCAACCACTCACCCAACGCACACGCCAGCGACAAGGGCTCTTGCATCATGCGCTCGACACTCTGTTGTGCGAACGACTGCAGCGCCATCGGAATGCGCCCTGGTGTCACAGTCGCTGCCTGATCTGGGTCTTGATAAAGGGGATCGTCTTCCCAATGCTCAGCCATTCGCAGGACCAATTCACGCGCCAAATCGCCAGCCTCGGGCACAGTGAAGCCAATCGAGCATGTCATGCAATCGCCGCCTTCGGCCACCCCATCGTGTCCCCAAAGCGGAGGCAAGTACAACATGTCACCGGGCTCTAACACCCACTCCTGCGTCGCCTGAAAATCTGCAATGATTTTCAGAGGCAACCCCTCCACCATTTCAAAGTCTTGTGGCGGTGCGATGCGCCACCGCCTGCGGCCATGGACTTGCAACAAAAACACGTCATAGCGATCTTGGTGAGGACCCACCCCGCCACCCTCGCTGGCCCATGAAACCATGATGTCATCCAGACGGGCGTCCGGAACGAAGCGAAACGCTTGCATCAAATCGTGCGCGCCGCTGTGGTGCAGGTTCACCCCTTGAACCAACAATGACCACTGCGGTTGCGACTGCGCAGGTAGGCGCGCAAATGGACCTCTCTTGAGTTGCCAACCTTGCTTGGGATGGTGTTGCACCAAGCGAGACTCCACATCCTCGGATTTGGCCAAGGCAAACAACTCGCCACGACTGGGCAAGCAGACCTCGGCACCGATAGCCTGGCGAATCAGCAGTGGCTGCCGCTGCCAATAATCGCGCATGAACGCTTCTGCGCTGATCCCGCCCAACAAGGGAAGAGGCGCTTGCAGCGCGCTGGCGTCGTGGGACGGGGTATCAAAAGAGGTTGGTGTCATGGGACAATAGAGGGATGAAAGTCAACGAACAATGCGTGGTCGCACTCACTTGGGAGCTCAAGGATACCTTGGGCGAGGAATTGGATGTTTGTGAAGACCCTGTCGAATTTTTGGTAGGTGGCAAAGACTTGCTGCAAGCCATTGAGTCCGCTTTACAAGGTTTAAGCCAAGGCCAAAGCAAAGCCATTCAATTGGAGCCAGAACACGCCTTTGGCGATTTCAATGAGAAGCTGATTTTCGTTGAAGAGCGCCGCCATTTTCCTGACAACGTCGAAGAAGGCATGTTGTTCCAGGGCCTGCCGGATGGCTGCAGCGATAGTGCACCATCCCATTTGCTGTATCACATCACCGATGTGTACCCCGAGCACGTCGTGCTGGACGGCAACCATCCGCTCGCAGGTATCGCACTGCGCCTGACCCTAACCGTTCAGGGGGTCCGTGAAGCCACCCTCGAAGAAATTGGCAAAGGCTCACTGGGGACCGGATTCTTCCAGGTGCCTCAAGTCGGTGATACGGAACCACCTCACCTGCACTGACCCATAAAAAAGCCTGCTCTTCAGCAGGCTTTTTCTTGCAACAGCATTTGGTGGACCGTGCACTAGCCCTTGCCGGTTGATCCATAGCCACCGGTGCCGCGCGCACTGGCTTCGAACGCATCAACCACTTGAAATGTGGCTTGTGCCACGGGCACAATCATCAACTGCGCGATGCGCTCCATGGGCTCGATGGTGTAGGGCACTTGGCTGCGATTCCAAGCCGACACTTTGAGCTCGCCTTGGTAGTCACTGTCGATGAGTCCCACCAAATTGCCCAGAACGATCCCGTGCTTATGACCCAACCCCGAGCGCGGCAAAATCAATGCCGCGTACCCTGGGTCTGCCAAATGCATCGCAAGTCCAGTACCGACGAGTTGCCACTCGTTGGGGCCTAGCGTGATGGGCGCGTCGATGCAAGCCCTCAGATCCAGACCTGCGCTGCCTGGTGTGGCGTATTCAGGCATTTGCGCCCGAACACGCTCATCCAATACTTTCACATCCACTTGCATCGGCATCACCAGTTGTTGCCTTCGGTCTTGGGGGCACCGTAATCGGTGATGGGGGCCTCCAAGAGGTTTTCAACCTTCTCCGCGCTCAGCTTCTTGGTCTGGGTGATCCCACTAGAGACCAAGCCTGGGTTGAACAGAATCACCGCAACCATGATCAACTGCAGGACGATGAATGCGATCGAGCCCTTGTAGATCTGAGCCGTTGTCACCGCAGGAATCACCTTCTTGGTCACGCCATCGGTGTAATCGTGCCGGGCGGCCACGCTGCGCAGGTAGAACAAGGCAAAACCGAATGGCGGTGTCAAGAATGAGGTTTGCATGTTCATGGCGAGCAAGACACCGAACCACACCAAATCAATCCCCATCTTGTCAGCCACAGGCGCCAACATGGGGATGACGATGAATGCGATCTCGAAGAAATCGATGAACATACCCAGCACAAACACCAACACGTTCACAAAGATCAAGAAACCCAACTGGCCGCCTGGCAGCTTCGCAAACAAGTGCTCGACCCAAATATGACCATCAGCAGCATTGAAGGTGAAGCTGAAGACGGTCGAGCCGACCAAAATGAACATCACGAAAATCGACAGGCGCGTCGTGTTCTCGAGGGCTTCGGTCATGATGCCTTTGGTCAAACGGCGACGAACCAACGACATCACAAACGCACCCAGCGCACCCATAGCGCCGCCTTCGGTCGGTGTGGCGATACCCAAGAAAATGGTGCCCAACACCAAGAAAATCAGAATCAGCGGCGGGATCAAGACGAAAGTGACCTGCTCCGTCAAGCGAGACAACAGACCCAGCTTCAGCACACGATTGGCTGTGGCCAGTGCCACCGCCAAAAAGGACGCCACAGTCGTTGACATGATGAGGGTTTCGTCACCAGGCGCAGGAGTCACCCGATTCATCCAAGGGTTCACAATGCTTTCGTGCACTTGTGACCAGGCATACCCCACCACCGCGCACAGAACCAATAGTGCCAAGAGCGACCAGTGCCCGGACCCGCCGTCTTTTTCAGTGTAGATGCGCGCTTCCGCTGGCAACGCTGGCACCCAACTGGGCTTCACGATCGCCACAACAGCAATGAAAGCCAGGTACAAGCCCACCAACATCAGACCGGGATACAAAGCGCCCTGATACATGTCACCAACGGATCGTCCCAGCTGGTCAGCGAGCACAATCAACACCAACGACGGCGGCAAGGCTTGGGCCAAGGTGCCGGAGGCAGTGATCGTGCCCGTTGCAATTGTGCGGTTGTAACCGTAACGCAGCATGATGGGCAGAGAGATCAAACCCATGGAAATCACCGCGGCAGCAACCACGCCAGTGGTCGCAGCCAGCAACGCACCCACAAGGATCACGGCCACCGCCAAGCCACCACGCACAGGGCCGAAGACTTGGGCAACCGTCTCAAGGAGCTCTTCGGCCATGCGGCTGCGCTCTAAGATGATGCCCATCAACGTGAAGAACGGGATCGCCAGCAAGGTCTCGTTGGCCATGATGCCAAGCATGCGAAGCGGCAGTGCCTGAAACAGCGAGTCAGGAAACAACCCAATTTCCATCCCCAAAAATCCAAACGCCAAACCGGTCGCGGCCAGCGAGAATGCGACGGGGAATCCGGTCAGCAAAAACAGCAACAGCCCCGCGAACATCACGGGGACAAAATTTTCTTGTAGTAGTTCAATCATGGCTTTTTCCTTGGCAGCGCGACAGGCTTAGTCAACAGCAGTCTCAGGCTCGGCGTGTGCCAAGACATCAGGGCCGTTGCCATATAGAAAGTGCAAGCGCTTGATCAACTCAGAAATCGCTTGCAGGGCCAGCAGTCCAAACCCGACAGGAATGAACGCATAAATGGGCCAGCGCAAAAGTCCGCCAGGGTTGAACGAGGTTTCTTGCGATACGTAGGCGTTGATTGCGAGAGGAACACCCAAATCGATCATCAAAATACAGAAAGGCAGTAGGAAAATCAGGATGCCCGCCACATCAAGCCAGTTGCGGCCGCGGGCAGAAAACCGGTGGGAGATGAAATCAATGCGCACGTGAACGCCGCGCAAAAAACCGTAGCCAGCACCCAGCATGAAAACCGCAGCGAACAAGTACCACTGGATCTCGAGCAATGCGTTGGAGCCCCACCCAATGGTGTAGCGGATGAGCGCGTTGCCAGCGCTGATCGCGGTTGACGCCAAAATCATCAGCAAACTGAGTTTGCCAATCCATTGGTTGAGGCCATCAATGCCCCGGGAAATGGTGAGTAACGGTTTCATTGAAATTCTCCCAATTGAGCCTTGTGAGCCCCAATCGCGGCGCGCCAAAAGTCGCCAAGTGTACTGTGCTCAGTGGGTGACTGAAGTCACTTTTTGATCGTCAAATTTTGAACAAAAAACCCCGCCGGAGCGGGGTTTTATTGCTCATCAACCGATCACAGCTTGGCTTGCTGCATGTAGCGGTCGAACGTACCTTCGGTCAGACGGAACCACAAGTTTTGGTCACGGCGGAAGGCTGCGTAA
>JALQVJ010000389.1 GCA_023260355.1 Burkholderiaceae bacterium
CCGATGAACAACACGCCCTCTTCGTCCAACGCGCCAAGGGCTTGCCCTAGCTTGATATGTTCGGCGGGGTCGAGTGACGCCGACAGAGAGACTTGCACGACGGGCACATCGGCATTCGGATACATCAGCATCATGGGCACAAACACCCCGTGATCGAGCCCGCGCTGCGCGTTGAGGTCAGTGGCAAATCCACGCGCTTCGAGCGCGCGAGATAAAGCCACAGCCAATGCCGGTGCGCCAGGACACGGGTACTGGTAGCGATAGCTGGCCTCGGGAAATCCGTAGTAGTCGAACAGCAACTCGGGGCGATCCGCGCTGGTGATGCCAATCGCGTCGCCCTCCCAGTGGGCGCTGATCACCACCACGGCTTTGGGGCGCTTGAATCGTGCGGGCAAGTCCCGCAAGAATCCAACCAAGGCCGCGTGTTGGGGGTCGCCCAACAGCGGCATGGGCCCGCCGCCGTGTGAGATGAAGGCGACACTGTGGGACATCACACGCCCTCTTGAGATGAGCCTGTGCTCAACACGCCGTCAACCGAGGCCTTGCCGCCACCCATCACCAACAGCGACGCCGTCGCCGCCAACAGCGCCAAAGCGTATTCATAGCCGTTGTTGCTCAAAAAGAATCCATTGGCGGCATGCACCCAGAACAAAGCCACCGCCATGGCCACCACATTGAGTGCCGCACCCAATCGGGTCAGCAGGCCCAGCACCAGCATCAGTCCGCCAAAGAATTCACCCGCACCGGCCAGCAATGCCATGAGGTAGCCCGGCTGCAAGCCGATCGAGCCCATCCACTGGGCGGTACCGTCGAGTCCGTAGCCGCCGAACCAGCCGAAAAGCTTTTGTGCGCCATGGGCCGCCAAGATGATGCCCACAGGCACGCGAAGCACAAAGGCTTCCCAGCCAGCACGGGTTTGCAAGAAACGTTGAATCGATGTCATGGATGCTCCTCAGAGTGTGGGATTGAATGAACAGCCGCCACTGTATAGATGCATTCTTCATAGATTAAGATGCAAAAAGACGAATAATTAACAATACCTTGTTGATAATATGGACAAGCTGACCACCCTCAAAACCTTCCACACGGTCGTGAAACACCGCAGCTTTTCGCAGGCCGCGATCGAGTTGAACACCTCGCCTCAACTGGTCAGCAAGTACATCTCTGCGCTCGAAAAGTCGCTGGGTATTCGGTTGATCAACCGAACAACACGCCGCCTCAACTTGACCTCAGAGGGCGCCGAATACTACGAAGAGTCCTTGAAAATCACCGACGCACTCGACGTGCTGGAGAGCCGCATCACCGACCTGCAGCTCAGGCCGAGCGGTCTGCTGCGCATCAGCGCTCCGGTGTCCTTGGGAACTGAATTCTTGGGTGCGATGGTGGCGCGATTCATCCAGCAACACCCCGGGGTGTCGGTGGACATCCAACTCAATGACCGCAAGGTAGACATCATTGACGAGGGTTTTGATTTGGCCCTGCGCATCGGTGCGCTGATGGATTCGTCCTTGATCGCCCGACCATTGGCGCAAGTGGACGTCTTGGCCTGTGCCTCGCCAGCTTACTTGCGTGAGCACGGCGCACCCGCCACGCAAGACGATTTGCGCCAACACCAGTTGCTGCGCTATTCCTACCTAGAACAAGACGCCAGTCACAGCGATACACGAGTGCCCATCACGAGCAACAGCGGCGAGTTGCTGGCAAAGGCTGCGGCAGCGGGCGCTGGCGTGGTGATCTCACCTCGCTACATCGTGCAACACGGGTTGGCTCAGGGCGATTTGGTCGAACTATTTGTCCTGCCCAATCCGGCGGGGCTTGGGCTGTTCGCGGTATATCCACACCGCACCATGTTGCCCTTGAAGCTGCGCGTGTTTGTGGACTTCTTGGCTGACCAATTCCGCGACTGCACCTTGTGAACGCGAGCGCGAGGCACAGCGCTTGCCATTCCCTCACGCCCCCTTGCGATCACTTGACCCGTTCAAAAACCGCAGCCAAGCCCTGACCGCCACCAATGCACATGGTCTCGAGGGCGTAGCGACCACCGCGCCGCTCCAATTCACGCAACATGGTTGCCAAGATGCGCACCCCGGTGGCCCCCACCGGGTGCCCGAGAGAGATGCCCGAGCCGTTCACGTTGAGGCGCTCGTAGTCGCCATCTTCAAAGCCCAGCCCGTAGGTGCAGGCCAGCACCTGTGCGGCGAACGCTTCGTTCAACTCGATCAGATCCAAGTCCTTGAGCGACAAACCCGTCCGCTGCAATACCTGCTGCGTGGCGGGCACCGGCCCGATGCCCATGCGCTCGGGCTCCACGCCAGCAACCGACCATGAGACCAAACGCGCCAGCGGCTTGAGCCCCAGGGCAGCCGCCTTTTCTGGCGTGGTGACGATGCACGCGGCAGCACCATCGTTTTGACCACTGGCATTGCCCGCGGTGACTGTGGACTCGGCGTCGACCTTGATGCGCACGGGGGTGAGCGAGGCGAGGCTCTCGAGCGTGGCATCGGGACGGGGGTGCTCGTCCACAGCCAACAACTGTTCGCCCTTGCGCCCCGTGACCTTGACCGCTGCAATTTCCTCGGCAAAAACCCCGCTTTGCTGGGCTGCCACGGCATTGGCATGGGAGCGCACCGCCAAGGCGTCTTGGGCCTGTCGAGTGACCTTGTATTCACGGCGCAAGTTTTCAGCCGTCTCGAGCATGCCACCCGCCACCGGGTGGTGCCGACCACCTGAAGTGATGCGCCCTCTGGCGATGCGATCCCATAGTGGCTGGGAGTCCCCTCGGAGGCCAAAGCGCCCGCCCAACACGTAGTGCTCGGCTTGGCTCATGCTTTCCGCGCCGCCGGCGACCACCAGGTCGGCAGCACCGGTTTGCACACGCATGGCCGCGTCGATCACGGCTTGCAGTCCAGAGCCGCAGCGCCGATCAATCTGCAAACCCGGGATGTGCACCCCCAAACCGGCATCGAGTGCTGCAATGCGACCAATCGCCGGCGCCTCGCCGTTGGGGTAGCACTGACCAAAAATCACATCGTTGATATCACTGCCTTGAATGCCCGTGCGGCGCACCAATTCACGCAACACCGTCTCGGCAAGATGTGTGGCGGTGACATCTTTGAACATGCCTCCGTAACGGCCGACGGGGGTACGAATGGGTTCACAGATGACGGCATGTCGCATAGCGGGCGCTTTCTAAAACAGGTTGATCCATGCCCATCATCGGAGGAAGTCGCAGGGTGTGCAGTTCAGCTGGCGACACCGCATGGAGAACAGAGCACTGCAGAGCCCCGCGCAGGCCCTGTCTCGGCCCCACGAGGGCGCCCTGCCACTGCGCGCTTCACTTCGCCGCTTGCCAAGACGTGATGGTGTAGTCGCCGTTGATCTCTTCAATGGTGACATTGACCGAATCTCCGGCCTTGATCGCCTGCAACATAGCCGCGTCCTTCAGCTTGAAGACCATCGCCATGCGAGGCATATCGAGATTGGGAATTTCACCGTGCTTGAGGCTGATGGTTTGTGCACCGGCGGTGATGCGACGCACTTGCGCCTTCACCTATGGAAGTCCGTTCGGCGCGGCGTTCGATGGCTTGTGCGCTTCAGCGTGTTCTTTCGCAACACCCTTCTTGTCGCCGCGAGGGCCAATATCAGTCGCTTTTTCTTGGCGCAAACAAGCGCGTCAGACGCGCGATCTGAGTCGCATGGTGCGTGACAGTCTCTTGGGCGATGGGTGGGGATTGATCCCGAGAGACGATGAAAACGCCAGACAAAATGATGATCGCCGCACCCACCAAGGTGTGCCCGGCAGGGGATTCACTGAAGAAGGCATACCCAAAGATCACACCCCAAATCATTTGCGAGTACTGCATGGGCGCAATGATTGCGGCCCGCCCTCGCCGATAGGCCTGAATGGTGAGCACGCCTGCCGTGATGGACATGACTGCAATGGCTGCCGTGATGCCCAAGTCGCCCAAAGCCATCGGTCGATACACCATGGGCAGCAAAAGGGCCATGGCGAGCAAGGTGGTCATCATTGGATAGAGCAAAAGCACCACCGAGCGCTCTGATGTACCCAGCTTTCTCACCAACACCGAATTCATCGCGCTGACCAAAGCCGCTGTCAGCGCCGCGATGTGCCCGAGGCTGATGCCCTGAGCCTTGGGCTGTAGCACCACGATAACGCCCACAAACCCCAGTGCCACGGCGACCCAGCTGGCGCCATCCACGCGCTCCCTCAAGATCGGCCCTGACAAGGCTGTGACGATCAATGGCGCCGTGAACAACAACGCATAGGCTTGCCCCATCGGCAACACCTGAAAGGCGTAAAACGCCGCCAAGATGTTGATCGCCATAGCCACAGAACGGAAACCCACAGCCCAGGGGTTGGCCGGCTTGAGGCTCTGCAATTGGCGACTGCCCACCAACCAAATCGAGAACAATGGAAAGGTGAACAGGCTCGCAAAAAACACGATCTGAATCACCGAGTACGTCTGTCCCAAATGCTTGATCAGTGCGTCGTGAACGGAATAAATCGCGAGCGCAATCAAGGCGATCGGCACAGCTTGTTGGGGCATGGAGAAATGAATCCTCAGTTCGCGCGAAATGGCGAAGGCGCCGAAATCATACCCAGAGTCGTGGCTGACTGGGACTGCACCCGTCAAAAAAATCGCAGGCCACCCTACCGCATTACACGCCCAAATGGCCCACGGATTGGGCTTTGCGCGTAGGACTCAGTGCCCGCCTACAGACACCTGAGCCAGGGCTGCCCTCGCCTCAAGCCAAGATCGCATCTGCACAACGGTCGGCAATCATCATGGTCGGCGCACAGGTGTTGCCCGAGGTCAACTGCGGCATCACCGAACAATCCGCTACGCGCAAACCCTCCACGCCATTCACTCGCAACGCAAGGTCGACCACGGCTGATGCGTCCGACCCCATGCGGCAAGTTCCTGCCGGGTGATAGATCGTTCTCGCTTGCGCCCGAATATGACCGGCCGTGGGTTGAAACCCCACCCGCGCCCCCCCTGCCCGCTTTGCCGAAAATCAGCCCGCTTGATGCTTTGCGCGCCCTGATCTCTAGCCCCTCTTATGGCCACAAGTCTTGGGTGTGGGAACAATATGA
>JALQVJ010000400.1 GCA_023260355.1 Burkholderiaceae bacterium
CTGCCCGGGTTCAAGCGCGTGCTCCTAAATTGGGCACATGACGCCAGGCCCTCAACATCAAAACGACCACCCCTCTGTTCTGACGCCTGCAGCAGGCTCCCCCTCACGCTGGTGCATCCCATTCTCTCGTGCGTCTCGTGCGTTCCGTGCGCCTCATCGGCGCATGGTTGGCTTGGCTCTGCTGGAGTGGCTGCTGGCCATATCCATGTCCCTGGTCTTGCTGGCGGCAGGCTCCCCATGGATGCAAGCCGCATGGCAATCGATTCAGACCCACAGTGTGAGCCAGTCCTTGGTGCGTGCACTGCGCGCAGCCCAACAGGAAGCGATCAGCCGCAGCACAAGGGTTACCGTGCAGCCATTGGCTTGCGACAACGAGCCGACCACGGCTGCCGATTGGTCTTGTCCTTGGCGCCTATACATCGATCGCGAGGGCGATCAGTGGTTCGATGTGGACGCTGATCAACAGCTGCGCACGCTCTATGCGCCTTTCCCTGCATCGATAACGACCACCAGAGATCGTGTCACATTCAGCCCGCAAGGGACAACGACACAAGTACAAGCTTTTCTGATCAACCACACTCGCACCGTGAGTGTGTCGTGGGCACGGATCTCTGCAAGCGCAACACCATGAGCACACAGCAGCAGGGCAGTGCGATGTTGGAGTTGATATTGGGCACTGTGCTGGTGAGCGCGTCCTTGGTCGCGCTGTGGCATTGGCAAAACCGCAACCTCGAGCAGCAGGCCCAAGCCATGCAGCAATTGGTTGCTCGGACATGGATGCAACGCATGACCCAGCAACTGCGAGGGTTGGCCAATGGTGAGAGCCTCTCTTTCACGCGGGCAGCGCCACCAGCGTGGGACTGGACTGCGCAGGTGTTGCAAACCATTGACTGCCGAACGCGGGTCTGCGAGCCTGACACTTGGAGGCAGTCGGTCCTGGCGACCTTGCAAACTGATCTGCAGCAGACGCTGCCTGGCGGGCAGTCTCGACTCGCTTGGTCATCAGCCACTGAGGGCACGCTTGAAGTCCGCTGGAAGAACCAACAGCCAGCAGCGGTGTCGGCTGAGGGCTTGACCTGCCCGATCAACATGACCTGCTTGTCTCAACAACTGAGTTGGTGATGTCAGGCAAGTCACGCCGACACAACATCGTTGGTGCGATGGATGGGCCCCGTGCATCCACTGGTCTATCGCCGCACATCATGGCCAGATCGGGCAGCGCTCGCGCTGCATGGCATGCGCGCTCAAGCCCCCCGCCCACAACGCGACTGTCGGGTGGATGGGCACTGCTGGATGTGCTTCTCTCCGGCGCCGTGGCACTCCTGCTCAGTGCGGCCGCCGCACTGGCATATTTGCATGTTTGGCAGACGCAAACGCTGCAAGAACAGGTCTGGGAGGCCCACTGGGCCATACAACGCTGGGCCCAACAAATTGGACGCCAATGGCAACAAACGGGATCCTTGGCGCTGCGAGGAATCGGTCAGGGCGAAGTGGTTTGGGTGGACTCTGTTGACCCGTCAGCAGGGCCCCAAACCGCGTATGGCGCGCCACAGTTGAACATGGTTTATTCGCTGCCCGAGGGCCTCAGCCATGCCGGCTGCTTGGACTTCCTGGCTGCAACACTGGGGGACCAAGTATCCGACGCCCTGACATTGCGAAGTGGCTCGATCCGGTGCACGAGCAAGGGCGTGACGCAGCCGATGCTCAGCGACGTGCACAGCTGGCAACTGTCATGGGCGACCCGCGTGGGCACGGACTGGCAATGGCAGTCTTCACCCCCCGCGGCTGGCGCAGCGGTACAAGCACTTGAAATTTGTCTGATCCAATCACATCCCGCTTGGCCCGCCGAAACTGAGGTGGCGCCAGTCGACTGCGCAGGCAACGCGCTGCCCACGTCCACTGGGCAATACCTGCTGAATCGATATGTCTTTCACGCGCCAGTGATGGCGCCGAGGGGGGTGTCGCCATGATGCATACCCAGCGCCGAGCGCTGCCTTCAAACGCCTATTGCCCACGGCCTGCCTTGGGCAGTGTGCTCTTGCTGTGGCTGGGCTGGATCAGCGCAGTCGCTTGGATGTTGGTGGCTGCGCAGCTCGACAGCTTGCAATGGCGCCGATTGCTCACCAGCCAGGCCGACCAGATGCGCAGCGCTGAGGCGGTCGAATCGGCGATGTCGCATGCCAAGGCCGATCTGCTGTGTCCGCATTGTCGTCCT
>JALQVJ010000428.1 GCA_023260355.1 Burkholderiaceae bacterium
CGCAAAGCCGACGAGCTCGAGCACGGCTGCGCAACCCTCAAGGCGCAAGGCATTGACGCCCAATGGATTGCAGCGGACTGTGCGCAAGAGGCCGACATCAACCGCTTGGCCGCGGAGTCTCTCGAGCGCTTGGGCGGCATTGATATCCTCATCAACAACGCCGGCGCGTCTTGGGGAGCACCTGCTGAAGAGCACCCCACAGAGGCTTGGGACAAGGTCATGAACCTCAACGTGCGCGGCTACTTTTTGCTCAGCAAAGCCGTCGCCAATGGCTGCATGATTCCTCGCAAGAGCGGCAGCATCATCAACATCTCGTCCATTGCGGGCCTGGGCGGCAATCCCGAAGGCATGCAAACCATTGCTTACAACACCTCCAAAGGCGCGGTGATCACATTCACCCAAACGCTGGCGGCAGAGTGGGGCGTGCACGGCATTCGCGTGAACGCGATTTGCCCCGGTTTCTTCCGCACCAAGATGGCCAATGGCCTGATCGATCACCTCGGCGAAGAGCGTTTGGCCAAAGGTGCGCCCCTGCGGCGCTTGGGCGATGACGAAGACCTCAAAGGCTTGACCCTGATGTATGCCAGCGCAGCGGGCAAGCACATCACCGGTCAGTGGATGGCCGTCGATGGCGGCGTGAGTGCCGTGACGGCTGGCTGATGCACCGCGTTGATCAGCCACTCGAGTGGCCCCGCATCGTGCCGTTTGCCCAACACTTGGGCTTTGAATTGATGCAGTTCGAAGGCGGCGAGGCGCAGATTCGTTTGCGGCCTGGTCGCGAGCACGAAAATTCATTTGACGTCGTTCATGGCGGCGCGCTGATGACGTTGCTCGATGTGACCATGGCGCACGCGATTCGCAGCGCGGAGACGGATGACGTGGGTTGCGCCACCATCGAGATGAAAGCCAGCTTCATGCGAGGTGCGGTGGGAGAGGTCACTGCGCATGGTCGCGTGATCCACCGCACCAGCGCCTTGGCGTTTGCCGAAGCCACGATCATGGATGCCCAAGGGCGTCCCTGTTGCCATGCGACTGGCACCTTCAAAGTGTTCAGCCGCATGCCCAAAGCGTTTAAACACAAACAAATTTAACTGGAGAATGTCTATGCCAACCAATCGCCAAATCGTCCTGGCGGCTCGCCCTGCAGCTGAAGCAAAGGCAGAGCACTTTGCCCTCCGTGAGGTGGAAACACCCGCACTCAAAGCAGGCCAAGTTTTGGTGCGCCACCACTATTTGAGCTTGGACCCTTACATGCGCGGGCGCATGAATGAAAGCAAGAGCTACGCGCAACCACAGCCTCTGAATGAAGTCATGATCGGCGGCACGGTGGGTGAAGTGGTGGCCAGCGAAAACCCCAAATTCAAAGTCGGCGACCAAGTGGTCGGTATGGGTGGCTGGCAAGAATACGGCGTGGTCGATGCGGAAGTGCCTGGCATGTTGCGCCGCGTGGATACCACCCATGTGCCATTGAGCTACTACCTTGGTGCCGTGGGTATGCCTGGTGTGACGGCGTGGTACGGATTGACGCAGATCATCGCCCCCAAGGCGGGCGACACGGTGACCGTGAGTGCTGCAAGTGGCGCCGTGGGTAGCGCTTACGGTGCGTTGGCCAAGGCGCGCGGCTGCCGCGTGGTCGGTATCGCAGGTGGCCCTGAAAAATGTGCCTATGTGATCAATGAACTCGGCTTCGATGACTGCATCGACTACCGCGAGCACAAAGACTATCTGTCGCTTTCAAAGGCGCTCAAGCAAGCCTGCCCCAACGGCATCGATGGCCATTTCGAAAACGTCGGTGGCATGGTGCTTGATGCGGTGCTGCTGCGCACCAACGAATTCGCGCGCATCGCTGTGTGCGGCATGATCGCTGGCTATGACGGTGCACCTTTGCCCATGGTGAACCCTGCATTGATTTTGGTGAACCGCCTGAAGATCGAAGGATTCATCGTCAGTGAGCACATGGAATTGTGGCCTCAAGCATTGGAAGAGCTCGGCGGCCTGGTGGCGCACGGCAAGTTGCGCCCGCGCGAGACCGTGGCTCAGGGCTTGGAATCCGCCCCTGAAGCCTTCTTGGGTTTGCTCAAGGGCAAGAACTTTGGCAAGCAGTTGGTCAAGTTGGTCTGACGACTTCGGGCACCGTGCTCGGTACACAAAGGAAAAGCGATGTTGAAAGAATTGCAAGGCAAAACAGCTGTGTTGACTGGGGCTGGATCAGGCTTCGGCCTCGAGTGCGCTCGCATTGGCGCTCGGGGTGGTATGAATCTGGTGCTCGTGGACGTCCAAGCGGACGCACTGGCCGCAGCCAAGCAGGAGTGCGAGGCGATGGGCGCACGGGTGCTGGCCAAGCAGGTCAACGTGGCTGACGCGGCTGCAATGGAGGCCTTGGCCGCTGAGGTCAAGGCCACCTTTGGTGCGCCGCACTTTGTGTTCAACAATGCAGGCGTTGGCTCAGGCGGCTTGATCTGGGAGAACACCGTCGCCGAATGGGACTGGGTGCTGGGGGTCAACGTGTGGGGCGTGGTGCACGGTGTGCGCCTCTTCACGCCCATGATGCTCGAGGCGGCCAAGGCTGACCCGAGCTATCGCGGTCACATCGTCAACACAGCCAGTATGGCTGGCCTGCTGACCCCGCCCAACATGGGCATCTATAACGTGTCAAAGCACGCGGTGGTCAGCCTGACTGAGACGCTGTTCAACGATTTGCGTTTGGTCAGCGATCAGGTCAGCGCTTCGGTGCTGTGCCCGTACTTTGTGGCCACCAACATTCACAAGTCCGAACGCAATCAGCCAGACACCGTGGCGGCCCAAGCCAAGACACAGAGCCAGTTGATTGGCGAAGCGATGACAGAGAAGGCGGTCACCAGTGGCAAGGTCACAGCCGCGGACGTGGCTCGCTTTGTCTTTGAAGGGATGGCCGAGAACCGCTTCTACATCTACAGCCACCCCCACGCGCTGGGCAATGCACAAAGCCGCTTCGATGCGATCGTGGCCGGTGACAACCCACCCGATCCTTTCGCCAAGCGCCCAGACGTCGGCGAACAGCTCAAAGCGGCATTGCGCGCCGTCTGAGAGCAACGCCAGGCACGCTGAGTCGGTTGCTGACCGAATGGCGCGGGAACAGCGCGCGGGTGCGCGATCGCTTTGCCGCCCTGAGCAGTGCGTGCCTTGATCGGCATGCTCGCAAAC
>JALQVJ010000007.1 GCA_023260355.1 Burkholderiaceae bacterium
TTGATGATGTACGGTAACGACTCGCAAAAAGAGCAGTGGTTGCGGCCATTGGCTCAAGGCGCGATGTTGGGCGCGTTCTGTTTGACCGAGCCACAGGTGGGCTCAGACGCTTCGGCGCTGGCGACCACAGCAGTCAAGGACGGCGACGCGTATGTTCTCAATGGAGTCAAACAATTCATCACGAGCGGTAAAAATGGCGACGTGGCGATTGTGATTGCGGTCACCGACAAGGCTGCAGGCAAGCGAGGCATCAGTGCATTTCTGGTGCCTACCAGCACGCCCGGATACATCGTTGATCGCTTGGAGGACAAGCTTGGCCAACATTCAAGCGATACCGCGCAAATCCGATTGGACCAATGCCGGGTGCCTGCTGCCAATTTGATTGGACAAGAAGGCGAGGGATACAAAATTGCGCTGAGCGCGCTGGAGGGAGGTCGCATTGGCATTGCCGCCCAAGCGGTTGGCATGGCGCGCAGCGCACTCGATGTCGCCATTGCCTACGCCAATGATCGCCAAAGTTTCGGGCAGCCCATCATCGCCCACCAAGCCGTTGGATTTCGTCTGGCCGAGTGTGCCACGCAGCTTGAGGCTGCACGCCAGTTGATTTGGCACGCTGCGACCCTGAGAGACGCTGGGGTGCCCTGTTTGAAAGAAGCCGCGATGGCGAAATTGTTCGCCAGCGAAGTGGCCGAAACAATTTGCTCTGCAGCCATTCAAACGTTGGGCGGCTACGGCTATGTCAACGACTTTCCAGTTGAGCGCATTTATCGCGACGTGCGGGTTTGCCAGATTTACGAGGGCACGAGCGATATCCAAAAACTCATCATCCAGCGGGCTTTGGCCTGAGCACGCGCGCGCCCCCAGTCATCGTGTACTGGATCGCGTTTGCATAGAATCATCGATTTCGAACACCGACAGGAGCCGCTATGCCGATCACCAAAGGATTTCGTCAACTTGTTCAAGAGGCGATGGACCAAGTCACGACCTATTCAATTGACGAGGTGATGGCTCGCCTCAACGATCCCAAGATGGTGCTGGTGGATATTCGCGATGTGCGTGAGTTGGCTGCCGAGGGCACCGCAGTGGACAGCGTGCACGCCCCGCGCGGCATGCTCGAGTTCTGGGTAGATCCAGAGTCCCCCTATCACAAGCCTCTTTTTGCCGATGAGAGCAAAGAGTTCGTGCTGTTTTGCGGCGCAGGCTGGCGCAGTGCTCTGGCCACCAAAGCGCTGCAAGATATGGGCATGACCAACGTGGCCCATATCGACGGCGGCTGGGGTGCCTGGAAGCAAAAGGGGGCGCCGATTGAGACGCTCGAAGAAGCCAAGGCCAAGAAAAAATCCAAGTGACGCATGACGCTTGCCCGTGCGGGGCGACGAATGTCAAGGGCAAGCCGCGCGCACTGACTGGGTGTTGCGCACCAGTCCTCGCAGATCCGAGTTTGGCGGTCACTGCCGAAATGCTGATGCGCTCGCGCTACACCGCCTATGTCCTGGGTGATGCAGCCCATCTGCTGGCGACGTGGCACCCGGACACGCGGCCGCAAGACTGTCTGCCAGATCCCGATACCCATTGGTTAGGCCTCGCGGTGAAAGCACACACCCCAGTAGATGAAACGCACGCGACCGTGCACTTTGTCGCCCGCTATCGCCAAAGCGGCAAAGGTCACCGATTGGAAGAGGTGAGCGAGTTTGTGTACGAGAAGGACCGTTGGTTTTACGTGACCGGAGTGCATCCATGACGGGGCAAGAGGTACCAGCGTTTGATGCTGTGCTGTTTGATTGCGACGGGGTGCTGGTGGATAGCGAAACCATCACATGTTCAGCGCTGCGTGACATGTTGGCGGCATCGGGGTGGTCCATGACGCTTGCGGAGTGCATGGACTACTTTGTTGGCAAAACGGTGCGCAGCGAAACTGCCGCAATCGAAGCGCACACGGGTATGGTGCTCACCGATGCTTGGATGGCTGCTTTTTATGCGGAGCGTGACCGCCGGTTGGTCGCGCGCATGGCGTTGGTCGATGGCGCTTTGGCGCTGGTTCAACAAGCCCATGCCCTGTGCCAAGGGCGTGTGGCGGTGTGTTCGGGCGCCGACCGCAACAAACTTACCTTGATGTTAGACCAGCTCGGTTTGACCTCGTACTTTGGTGATCGCGTGTTCAGCGGCCACGAGTTGCCGCGCAGCAAGCCATTCCCCGATGTGTATCTGGCGGGCGCGAACGCTTTGGGTGTTGAGCCATCGCGGTGTTTGGTCATCGAAGACTCGCCCGTTGGCGTCGCCGCAGGCGTGGCTGCCGGTGCGACGGTCTGGGGGTATGTGGGTTTGCGCCCGCAAGACTTGCGCGCTGCGGGTGCTGCAGCGCAGTGGGACTCACTTGCCACGATCGCCGAGGTGTTCGCTCGGCGTCAGCGTCCCGTTTGAGGGACCTCGCCGCGGCGCTCACGGCGAAATTGGTTGGGACTGACCTGGCTCCACACTTTGAAGGCCCGCGAAAAACTTTTCACATCTTCAAAGCCACTGGCGTCGGCCACTTGTTTCAGCCCCCGATCGGTGTGCAGCAGCAAGGAGCTCGCCACGCGCATGCGCTCCTCTGTTTTCAGGGCCTGCCATTGGGCTCCTTCGGCAGCCAGTTGGCGGTGGAGACTTCGCACTGACATGGACAGTGCTTCGGCCACCGAGTCCGCGTCGCGCCATCGCTGAGGTGAGGTCCGCAGCAAATGCCTGACGCGTTGCACCAGGAGCCTGTCCTTGGGGTAATGGCGCACCGTCAGTGGCAAGGCCCGCTGCAGCATGGTGTTGACCTCGTCTTCGCCGCGGCAGGTGGGCAGCCGCAGATAAGCGGCGTCAAAGTACAGCCGTGTCGCAGGCGCTTCGAAAGAGGCGGCACAGGGAAACAAGTCCGCATACGCATCCGCGTGCGCTGGCGGCGCATACGCAAACGTCGCGCGCTGCATCGCAATGCGCGAGTCGATGACCCAGCTGGCCACGCCAATGGCGTTGCGCAACAAAGTGACAGAGCAGAACTCGTGGTGCTCTGCCGTCACTCCGGGCGTGAGCAATTCGATCCCCGCAACGTCATGTTCTTTGAATACGTGCAAGGACACAGCCTTTGTCAGCAACCCATGGTGGCGGCACCAGCGTTTGAGAGCCACCTCGAGGTTCGGTGCGCTGAGTGAGGCACGAACCAGCATGCCGTAACTGCCCCAGGGCAGACGGCGCTCGAACCAACCCAGCGCTTCGTCGTCCAGCCGCGCCATGGTCAGCGCCGACAAGGACTCCATTTGCGCCGCGGTGATGCGTGCCGATGGGTTGGTCAATTCAGTTGGCGCGATTTGCACCTCTTGAAGAATGTCTAAGACTGGCAGATCATTGGCTCTGAGTGCCTCAATCATCTGCTGCGCGTAGCGCATGGGTGTGGCCTGTTTGCCTGTGAGCAGCGGGTGTATTTTTTCCATGATGGTGGCATTAATTGCAACCCAAGTGTCGCACATTGCACGGCGATTGCCGGTAAGCTGAGGCAATATTGCTCTCACAACCCAGTTGGACTCACATGACCGTACTCGATACCCAACTCAACCCTCGATCCGCTGCGTTTGCCGCCAACGCGCAGGCCATGCAAGCTTTGGTCGACGACTTGAATGCGCAAATACAACGCGCCACCTTGGGTGGCGGCGAGGCGGCCCGCGCCAAGCACGTGTCGCGCGGCAAGCTCTTGCCTCGTGAGCGGGTGCAGCGGTTGCTCGATCCAGGCACACCTTTCCTGGAGTTGTCGCCCTTGGCTGCGCACGGTATGTATGGCGGTGACGCGCCGAGCGCAGGGGTCATCACTGGGATTGGCCGAATTGCAGGTGTGGAGTGCGTCATTGTTTGTAACGACGCCACCGTTAAAGGGGGAACGTATTACCCAATGACGGTCAAAAAGCACCTGCGTGCGCAAGAAATTGCCGAGCAAAACCGCCTTCCGTGCGTTTATCTGGTCGATTCGGGTGGTGCCAATTTGCCGAACCAAGACGAGGTTTTC
>JALQVJ010000014.1 GCA_023260355.1 Burkholderiaceae bacterium
AAGTGTCGTGCTTTTCAGCATAACGCCGCAAGTGGGCGCGCACTTACTTTTCTTGTCGGATGCGATCGATCAAGGCATTTAACTCATCCATAGAGCTGAATTGAATCGCCAACTCGCCCTGGTCGAGCACCTTGCCCCCCCGCTTGACTTGCTTTTTGACACGCACTTCCACTTGCGCCGCCAACAAGTCTGAGAGTTCTTCTTCCACGCGCTTGACGTCTCGTGACTTGTCACGCTTGGGTTTCACCGCAACCAAATTGAATTCGGCACCCAGTTTTTTAGCCAAACTCTCGGCCTCCCGAACCGACATTTTTCTGGCAATGATCTGGTTCGCCGCCGTGATTTGGGTTGCACGATCCAAGCCCAACAGGGCACGGGCGTGGCCCATGTCAATGTCTCCTGCCATGAGCATGGTCTGCACAGATTCGGCAAGATTCAACAGCCGCAACAAATTGCTCGCCGCGCTGCGAGAGCGGCCAACGGCTTGGGCTGCGTCTTCGTGGGTCAAGCCAAATTCTCGGATCAAGCGCTGAATCCCGCGGGCCTCTTCCAACGGGTTGAGGTCTTCGCGCTGCATGTTTTCAATCAGCGCCATGACCGCGGTGTTTTGGTCGCTCACCTCTTTGATCAACACAGGCACGCGGTCCAACCCCGCCAAGTGAGCCGCCCTGAACCGGCGTTCGCCGGCGATGATTTCAAACTTTTGCTCGGCCGCAACCGGCAGGCTCAATGGCACATGGCAGCCGGCGGCATCAACTGGACGAACCAACAACGGCTGCATGATGCCTTGGGTGCGGATGCTCTCAGCAAGCTCGTACAGCGCCCCTTCATCCATTCTGCTGCGGGGCTGAAATTGACCGGCATGCAACTGTGCCAATGGCAATTCGGTTGGTGTTTGCGTTGCGGCCTCGGCGGCCTGTGCCACATCGGGGCCCAGCAATGCTTCGAGCCCTCGACCCAAGCCTTTGGTTTTCTTCGTTGCCATTTTCGTCCTTCAATTCAATGCATTCACAAATTCAATCATGGCGTCGTGGGCCCCCGCCCAATCGCCCAAGCCGCTGTCGGCATTCAAGTGACCTGCCCCACCTTTGCAGTGGGTGCTGCTGCCCCATGCTTCTGCCATGCTGAGTGCCGCCTTTTCATCGCAAAACGGATCGTTGTCGCTGAACATCACCTGACTAGGGAATGGCAACGGTGCCAAGACCGGAGTGCGCCATGTTCTCAATGCCCCGGGCACGTCAGCCCGAGTCAAATCCGGCGGTGCCACCAACCATGCCGCCTTGACCCAATGGGTGTGGGCAGAAAAATGCGCCCATGTCGACACCAGATGACAGCCCAAACTGTGCGCAATCAAGACCACTTGAAATGGCTCTATGCGTTGCTGTTGCACGTGTTGCGCATGGAGATTCAGCAAGCAGTCTTCCAAAACAATTTGCCAATCTCCCCGCAGAGGCGTTTCCCAATCGGACTGCTCCACGCGCAAGTAACCCCACTGGTGCTCCCAAAGAGACTGCCAATGCCCAGGGCTAGAGTTCTGCCAGCCGGGCAAAATCAACCCCGTCCAGGCATTGTGTTTCACGTGAAACCTTTCAACAGGTGTCTCGGCTATCCTGCTCATCGCATGGTGTCGATGCGAGCAACCATTTCCTGTGCAAACTCGAGGAACGCTTGTGAGCCTCTGGCCGCTGGATCAAACACGACCCCTGGCAAGCCATAACTCGGGGCCTCTGCCAAACGGACATTGCGGGGGATCACCGTATCAAACACCTTGTTGCCAAAGTGCGTCTTGATTTGATCGCTGACTTGCTTTTGCAAAGTGATTCGGTTGTCAAACATCACTCGAAGCAAGCCAATCAACTCCAAGTCCCTGTTCAGGTTGGCGTGGACTTGTTTGATCGTATTGACCAAGTCGCTCAAGCCTTCCAGGGCGAAATACTCACACTGCATCGGAACAATCACGCCGTTGGCCGCACACAAGCCGTTGAGCGTGAGCATATTCAACGAGGGTGGACAGTCAATCAACACGAAGTCATATTGGTCATGCACCAAAGCCAATGCATGGCGCAGCCTCTTTTCGCGCATGGTTTGGTTGACCAGTTCAACCTCGGCGCCCGCTAGATCGCGGTTGGCTCCAAGCACGTCGTAACCACAGGTCTCACTTCTGATGCGCGCATCGGCGATCGGCACGTTGTCCAAAAGGACTTCGTACACCGAATGTTCCAAGGCACGCTTGTCAACGCCCGAGCCCATCGTGGCATTGCCCTGAGGATCCAAATCAATCAAAAGCACTTTTTGACCAATTTTTGCCAACCCTGCACACAGGTTCACGGTGGTTGTGGTCTTACCGACTCCACCTTTTTGATTGGCGATACAGAAAATTTTGGCCATAAACCCTGCTTTGGTTTGATATCGGTCTCGCACAGGAGACCGGAAAACGATAGCCTGAGTTTAGTGGAAATTCACTCGCTCACTTGGTGCCGTGATCACCGAGGACGCAACCAAATGAGACATCTGTCTTCATCTAGACCCGGAACCGTCAATTGTTCCACGTGAAACACTTCAACATCTGCTGGCAATCGACTCATTTCCTGGTCAGGCATCTTGCCCTTCATGGACATCCAAACACCGCCCTCAGCCAACAGGTGCCTAGTCCAAGCTACAAAATCAGGCAGCGATGCAAAGGCCCTCGAGGTGATCAGATCATATGAGCCGCGCCACTTTTCCACTCGGCAATGAATACCATCCAGCTCGATTGGCAACCCTTGGAATGTCGCCGACATTTGATTGATAAATGCCACCTTCTTTGCGACGG
>JALQVJ010000136.1 GCA_023260355.1 Burkholderiaceae bacterium
CGGCGATCGTAGACCCCGTGAAACCGCTTGCCCATCCCAACGGGCCAGGTGAAAGGCACGGCGGTCATGCCTAACTCACGCTCGACTTCGTCAACCACGTCCAAGGGCGCCTGGACTTCGCGGTCCATTTTGTTGATGAACGTGAGGATCGGCGTGTTGCGAGCTCGGCACACCTGCAACAGGCGTCGCGTCTGCGGCTCGACACCATTGGCCGCGTCAATCACCATCAGGGCCGCATCGACAGCGGTCAAGACGCGATATGTGTCCTCGGAAAAGTCTTGGTGACCGGGAGTGTCCAACAAATTGATGACGCAGTCTCGGTACTCCATTTGCATGACTGAGCTGGCCACAGAGATGCATCGCTGCTTTTCAATTTCCATCCAGTCACTGGTTGCGTGGCGTGCCGCCTTGCGTGCTTTGACACTGCCCGCAATGTTGATGGCTCCTGAGAACAGCAGGAGCTTTTCAGTCAGTGTGGTCTTGCCTGCGTCAGGGTGGGAAATGATGGCAAATGTGCGCCGGCGGCGCACCTGTTCAGCGAGATCGGTCATAGGGCATAGATTATCGGCCATGGGACAATGTCGGGATGCGTCTCTCACATTTTTTAGATCACTCGACTCGGCTCCTTCAGGAGGTTTTCCAATGGCAAGGCCCGGCCGACGCTTGCGTCGCGCAATATGGGCGACACCATCGCGGGCTTGGGTCGCATGACCGCGCACTGCTGGCTGATGTGGTGTTTGCCGTGTTGCGCTATCGTTTGCGTTGGGAGGCCCTTGCCAAGCAGGCACCTTGGGGCAAGTGGGAGGCTTTGGCACTGTTGGGTGCGCAAGACCATGCCAGCGATTGGGCTGGTGAACTCAGCTCGGATCAAGTGGCTTGGCTGCTGCAGGCGCGGGGTCCTGTGCCAGCCGATACGCCGTTGGATCAGCGATGGAATCTGCCGCACTGGTTGATCGAGCGCCTGCAGGCGCAAGGCGTGGGTGATATGGCCGCTTTGGCCGATGCGCTGAATCAACCCGCACCGGTTGACTTGCGCGTGAATGTGAACCAAGCCAAGCGAGATGCCGTGCTGCGTGCCATGCAAGCGCAGGGCTGGGACGTCAGGCCGACACCATTCTCCCCTTGGGGCATTCGCATGGCACAGCGGCGTTCGCTGGCGTCAACTGAGTGGTTTCAGCGCGGAGATATTGAGATTCAGGACGAGGGTTCTCAATTGCTCGCGTGGTTGGTTGGTGCCAAACGTTCTGAAGTCGTTGCCGATTTTTGTGCGGGTGCGGGTGGCAAGACTCTGGCTATTGGCGCGATGATGCGTGGGCAGGGGCGTTTGTACGCGATGGACACGTCCGCACACCGGCTAGAGGCCTTGCGCCCGAGGATGGCGCGCTCGGGGCTGCAAGAGGTCTATTCACTCGCCATCGCCGATGAAAAAGATGCGCGCCTCAAGCCGCTTCAGGGGAAGATGAACCGCGTGCTGGTGGATGCGCCCTGTTCAGGCCTTGGGACCCTGCGCCGCAGTCCTGAGATCAAGTGGCGCACGCAATCCCAAGATGTCGAGGCGCTTGCAAAACAGCAGGCGTCGATTCTTGAAAGTGCCGCCAAATTGGTGCGATCAGGTGGACGCCTTGTGTATGCCACATGCAGTCTTCTGCAGGAAGAAAACGAGGCCATTGCGCAAGGCTTTGGCGAGACCCACAAAGATTTCGTTGCGCTGCCCATGGGGGACCTTCTCAAACCCTTGGTCAAAGACGACGCGCAGCGTGCCAGCATGGTCAGCGAGGGCGGCCTTAGGCTGTGGCCGCATCAGCATGACACCGACGGCTTTTATGCCGCTGTGTGGGAGCGCAGGTGACGCTTTGGCTCAGCCGGCCGTTGGCCTGCACAGGCTGTTTGTCCAAATGCCCGTGAAATCGTAAAATCAGAGGCTGAGTCAGGGCCCTATGTTGGGCCAGCCCGGACATGAGGCTTGCGATGCCAGCGTCCCCCAAGCGAAAGTGTGAAGCATGGATATTTTTTTGAATTGGTTGAGTGACGGCTTCTTGGGCGCGTCGGGTTGGCAAATGGTGGCCTACACCTTGGTGATGACACACATCACCATCGCTGCTGTGACGATCTATTTGCACCGACACCAGGCGCATCGCGCATTGGATCTCGGCTCAGTTCCATCTCACTTTTTTCGGTTCTGGTTGTGGATGACCACTGGCATGGTGACACGCGAGTGGGTGTCGATCCACCGCAAGCACCATGCCAAATGCGAAACCGCTGAGGATCCCCACAGCCCTGTAACACGGGGCATCAAAACCGTCATGTGGCAGGGGGCTGAGTTATACCGGGCAGAAGCCCAAAATGCGGACACGGTGGCTCGATTCAGCCATGGCACGCCCAATGACTGGGTCGAGCGCCATGTGTACAGCCGCTTCACGTGGCAAGGCGTTGGGTTGATGATGGTCATCAACTTGGCGCTGTTTGGTGGTCTGGGCTTGACCATTTGGGCAATCCAAATGGTTTGGATTCCATTCTGGGCAGCAGGCGTGATCAACGGGATTGGCCACTACTGGGGTTATCGCAATTTTGAGGCGACAGACGCCAGCACCAATGTGTCGCCCTGGGGCCTGCTGATTGGGGGCGAAGAGTTGCACAACAACCACCACACGTACCCAACCTCAGCCAAGTTTTCGGTTAAGCCTTATGAGTTCGATATTGGCTGGTATTACATCCGCGCGATGGAGATGGTCGGCTGGGCCAAGGTGCGAAAGGTCCCACCCCATTTGGTGCTTGGCGAAACGCGCGCACAAGCCGATGACCGCACCCTAGAGGCGCTGATCACCAACCGGTATGAAGTCATGGCGCGCTACGCCAAAGCCATCCAAGTGACTGTGAAAGCTGAATTCGCGCAAGGCGCCGTGGTGAGTGGCGATATGTTGTCTCAGGTTAAACGCTGGTTGCATCGGGACACCAGCAAGGTTCCTGCTGAGGTTAAACCCACGCTGATGCAAGCGCTAGCTCACAGTCCAGCGCTGACGACGATGACGCACATGCGTGAGGAACTGCGCCAATTGTGGAGCGACACGACGCAAACTCGTGAGCAATTGGTAGCGCAACCTTCGCTTTAGACGCAGTTTCGTCTGCACGATCTGCAATG
>JALQVJ010000137.1 GCA_023260355.1 Burkholderiaceae bacterium
GCTGGTGCGGCCAAGGCTGGATGAGTGGTTGCAGCGCCTGGGCGAGGTGCGTCTGGCGGTGTTGCAGGCGCCCAGCGGGTTCGGCAAAACCACCCTGGCCTGTCAGTGGGCGGGCAGCTTCGATGGACGCGTCGCCTTTTCAAGGGCTGCGCAACGGCTGGTCCAGTCGCACAAGCCTCGCGCATGCTGCAAGCCAGCAACCAACACGTCGCGGCTGGCATCGAGCAATTGACCACTGCCGACTTGCACGCCCAAAAACATCACACCGATTTCATTCAACTGGTGCGCTTCATCAAAAATAGCCACATCAACGCTCGGTAACAACTCCGCAACGCCGGACTCACGCACCGCCAGGTCGGCAAAAAACAAGTGGTGGTTCACAACGACCACATCGGCGGCCAACGCCGCGCGGCGCGCCGACTGTAAGGGACATTGGCTGAAGTCGGGACAGCTGGATCCGAGACAGTTGTCTTTGTTGGACGTCACCAACGGGATCGCCGCAGAGCGCGCATCCAACCCTGGCATGAGGGTCAGATCCCCTGTGGCTGCCGATGCAGCCCATTGCTCCACTTTGCGCAGCACACTCTGGACGAAACGGTCGGCTACTGCACCACCATGCAGGTGCAACTTCAGGCGATGTGGGCAAAGGTAATTGGAGCGCCCTTTCAAGAGCGCCGTTCGAACCGGCACCTTGAGCATATCGAGCAACCGAGGCAAATCTCGACCGTAAAGTTGATCTTGCAAGGCCTTGGTCGCGGTGGACACCATGACTCGCTTGCCGCTCAAAAGCGCTGGCACCAAATAGGCAAAGGTCTTGCCGGTTCCGGTGCCAGCCTCAACCACCAATGCGCCACCGTCATCGATCACCGAGGCCACGGAGGCCGCCATATCCAATTGCCCTTGCCTCACGCAAAAAGAAGGTGTGGCTGCCGCAATCGGGCCCGATTCACCCAGCGTGTGATGCGTCAAATCTTGCAGGCTGGTCGTGGCGTTCATTCCCGATAGTTTAGGTCAACCGCGTGTCGACCAAGCGCCGCTCTTGCTTCAAGTATTCGGCGGTTTGCATTTCCTGCAACCGCGAAACCGTGCGCGGAAACTCATGCGCCAGCGGCCCTTGTATGTAGAGGTCATCCGGTTCAACGGCGGCTGACAAAATCAACCGCACATGGCGGTCATACAAGACGTCGACCAGCCAGGTGAATCGCCTCGCCTCGCTGGCATGGCGCACTGCCATCTGCGGCACCCCGCTCAAAATGACGGTGTGAAAGCGCGAGGCGATTTCTAGGTAATCGTTTTGGGAACGCGGGCCACCACACAGCGTTTTGAATTCAAACCAAACCACCCCACCTGCGCGGCGCTTTGCGGGCAAAGTGCGTGCCTCGATATGGAGTTCGGGCGACTCGTCTTCACACTCTGCGAGCTCTTCAAATGCGCGGGTCAACTGGCGCTCTGAATCATCGTTCAGCGGACTCAAATAGGCCTTGACCAAGTCCAAAGAACGTTGGCGGTAGTCGGTGCCCGCATCGACATTGATGACGGTGAGTTGGCGCTTTAGCAACTCGATCGCCGGCAAAATCCGGTCGCGATGCAGCCCATTCGGATAGAGGCCATCGGGATGGAAGTTGGATGTTGTCACCATCCCCACACCATGCGCAAACAAGCTATCCAGCAAACGATGGAGGATCATGGCGTCGGTCACGTCCGCCACATGAAATTCATCGAAACAAATCAGCTTGTACTTTTTAGAGATTTGTTTGCCCAACGCGTCCAAAGGGTTGACCGTGCCCTGCAAATTGCGCAACTCGCGGTGCACCTCGCGCATGAACTCATGGAAGTGCAACCGGGTCTTTCGCTCGATCGGGACCGCTTGATAAAAGCAGTCCATCAAAAAGCTCTTGCCTCGTCCAACGCCACCGAACATGTACACACCCAACGGCAGCTCGGATCGATTGATGAGCTTCTTGAGCGGGTTTGAACGCTTGGCCTTGTACTGCCCCCAATCCGCACGACAGCGCTCCAGCTCCGCCACCGCCGCCAATTGGGCGGCGTCAGAGGTATAGCCGCGAAGTTGCAGCTGCTGCTGATATATCGCGTCGACGCTGTGCACAGCAACCATCAGAAGTTCAGAGTGCGCTTGTCCACCGCCAGAGCGGCTTCCTTTGTCGACTCAGACAACGATGGATGCGCGTGACAAATGCGCGCAATGTCTTCGCTGGCCGCCTTGAAGGCCATCGCGACGCAAGCCTCGGCAATCAACTCGCTGGCCATTGGGCCCACAATATGCACACCCAGCACCTCGTCAGTCTTGGCGTCAGCGATCATCTTGACCAGGCCGGTGGTGTCACCCAGCGCGCGTGCGCGGCCGTTCGCCAGGAATGGGAAGGAGCCTGCCTTGTACGCGCGCCCTTCTGCCTTCAACTGCTCTTCCGTCTTGCCAACCCAAGCGATTTCTGGGCTGGTGTAAATCACCCAGGGGATCAAGTCAAAATCCACGTGACCGTGTTGTCCTGCGATGCGCTCAGCGACGGCGACGCCTTCCTCTTCTGCTTTGTGAGCAAGCATTGGACCGCGCACCACATCACCCACCGCCCAGACACCTGGCAAGTTGGTCTTGCACTCATCATTGACAACGATGGCGCCGCGCTCATCCAATTGCAGACCGACCGCATCTGCCTTCAGTCCAGCAGTGTTTGGCACACGCCCGATCGCGACAATCAGTTTGTCAGCCACCAACTCGAGGGCGTCGCCTTTGGCATTGGTGTAGGACAGCGTGACTTGCGTCACCTTGCCCTTTTTGGTCTTCTTGATTTCGCCAACCTTGGCGCCCAGTTCAATCTTCAGCCCTTGCTTGTCGAACGCCTTTTTGGCTTCTTTGGCGACCGCTTGGTCGGCTGCACCCAAGAACGTGGGCAAGCCTTCAAGGATCGTGACATCGGCACCCAGTCGACGCCAGACCGACCCCATTTCCAAACCAATCACGCCCGAACCAATGACGGCGAGCTTCTTGGGTACGGCACCCAACCGCAGTGCCCCATCGTTGCTCAATACCGTCTCTTCATCGAACTCAACACCCGGCAATGCTCGCGCACTGGAACCTGTTGCGATCACCACTTGCTTGGCAAGCAGCGTCTCGGCCTGGGCGCCATTGACGGAGATCTCGTAGCCTCCATCAACCGCGCGGTTGAAGCTGGCAGCACCATGGAAAAACGCGACCTTGTTCTTTTTGAACAGATACAAGATACCGTCGTTGTTTTGCTTGACCACGCTGTCCTTGCGGGCAACCATTTGCGCCACATCCATCTTGACGGGGCCAGTCGAGATGCCGTGCTCTGCGAAATGATGGTTCGCGTGCTCAAAGTGCTCGCTGGATTGCAACAACGCCTTGGAAGGAATGCAACCGACGTTCGTGCAGGTGCCACCCGGTGCAGGACCGCCCTTAGCGTTGCTCCAGGCATCCACGCAGGCGACCTTCATACCCAACTGCGCGGCGCGAATCGCAGCGATATATCCACCGGGACCCGCACCGATCACGACCACGTCAAATTCATTTGCCATCATTTACTCCAGAATTCATTGAAAAGGCGCAGCGCAGCACGCCTTGTTGGCATAGGTCGACGCCAATGCCGACTGGGCGGGGGCGGCACAGCACCCCCGCACCGCTGAGGGCTTAGACCCCAAACAACAACCGAGAAGGATCTTCCAAAGCGTCCTTCATCGTGACCAAACCCAACACGGCCTCACGACCGTCGATGATGCGGTGGTCGTATGACATCGCCAGGTAGTTCATGGGGCGAATCACGATCTGGCCATCCTCAACAACCGCGCGGTCTTTGGTCGCATGGATACCCAAAATCGCTGACTGTGGTGGGTTGATGATGGGGGTCGAGAGCATCGAGCCAAAAACACCACCGTTCGAGATGGAGAACGTGCCGCCTGTCATGTCATCCAAACTCAACTTGCCGTCACGCGCCTTGGCACCAAACTCTGCAATCTTGAGCTCAATTTCCGCGAAACTGAGTTGGTCTGCGTTGCGCAGGATTGGCACCACCAAACCACGGGGGGAACCTACCGCAATACCGATGTCGAAGTAGCCGTGATAGACGATGTCATTGCCGTCGACTGATGCGTTCAGCACCGGATATTTCTTGAGCGCAGCCACCGCGGCTTTGACGAAGAAGCTCATGAAGCCCAGTCGAACCCCGTGCTCTTTTTCGAATTTGTCGCCGTACTTCTTGCGCAAATCCATGATCGGCTTCATGTTGACTTCGTTGAACGTCGTCAAAATCGCATTGGTCGCTTGGGACTGGAGCAAACGCTCAGCCACACGCGCACGCAAGCGGGTCATCGGCACGCGCTGCTCTGGGCGGTCACCCAAATCGGGCGCCTCAATGGCCACTTGCGGCAGGACTTGCGTCGGCACGCCGGTTGGGATCGCTGCGGAGGCCGCTGCAGGCTTGGGTGCGGCAGCCGCGGCCAACACATCGCCCTTGGTGACACGCCCATCTTTGCCTGTGCCGGCAACGGAACCCGGGGCGAGCCCTTGGTCAGCCATGATCTTCGCTGCGGCGGGGCTGGCCACGCCAGCCATGCTGTTGCCAGCAGGGGCGGCGCTGACAGGTGCTGGTGCGGCTGCTGGTGCAGCTGCCGGCGCGGCAGCCTGCGTCGCTGCGGGGGTTGCGACGGCAACGCCCGCAGCAGCCTCGGTATCGATGTGGGCGATGACTTGGTCAGCCGCCACTGTCGCGCCGTCGGCCTGGACGATTTGGCTCAACACGCCAGCGGCAGGGGCTGGCACTTCCAAGACCACTTTGTCAGTTTCGATCTCGATCAGGATTTCATCGATTGCCACGGCTTCACCGGGCTTCTTTTTCCACTGAAGCAAGGTGGCTTCAGCAACGGACTCTGAGAGTTGGGGGACTTTGACTTCTACGATAGCCATGATTCAAATTCCTTGATTTGCGTATGCAGTGCGATGTCAAGCCGGCCGCCGCAGCGGCCAGCCTCGACTGTGATTACTTGGTCAATAAAAAGCCCTTGAGCTTGCCGAAGGCTTGATCCAACAAAGCCTTTTGCTGCTCTTGGTGCAGGTGGGCGTAACCCACTGCAGGCGAAGCGGACGCGGCGCGCCCGGCATAGCCCAGCTTTTGACCATCAAGCATGTTTTCGTGGATTTGATGTTGCACAAAGAACCAAGCGCCTTGGTTCTGAGGCTCGTCTTGACACCACACAACATCTGCAGCGTTGGGGTACTTCTTCATTTCTGTGGCGAACACTTTGTGCGGGAACGGATACAGCTGTTCCAAGCGCAAAATTGCCACGTCTTTTCGGCCTAACTCTTCACGCTTTTTGACCAAGTCGTAGTAAACCTTGCCCGAACAGCAAATCACGCGCTTGACTTTGGCTGCCGCCTTTGCCACTTCCGTGTTTTGCTCTGGAATCACGGTCTGGAATGAACCTTCGGTGAACTCTTCGAGGGGTGATGCCGCATCTTTGTTGCGCAACAGGCTCTTGGGTGTGAAGATGATCAACGGCTTGCGCAGTTGGCGCACCATCTGTCGACGCAGTACGTGGAAAATCTGGCTTGCCGACGTGGGCTGGACCACTTGCATGTTGGTGTCTGCTGCCAACTGCATGAAGCGCTCCACTCGCGCTGAGGAGTGCTCGGGGCCTTGCCCTTCATAGCCGTGTGGCAGCATCAAGGTGATGCCATTGACCCGGCCCCATTTCACTTCGCCAGAGGCGATGAACTGGTCGATCACGACTTGGGCGCCGTTGACGAAGTCACCGAATTGCGCTTCCCAAATCACCAGGGTGTTGGGGTCGTTGGACGCGTAGCCATACTCGAAGCCCAACACGGCCTCCTCAGACAGGATGGAGTCAATCACCACAAATGGTGCTTGCTGGTCAGACACATTTTGCAGAGGGATGTAAGTCCCCTCGTCATAGCGCTCACGGTTTTGATCGTGAATCACGCTGTGGCGGTGCGTGAAAGTGCCACGGCCACAATCTTCACCCGACAGGCGCACGGGGAACCCGCTGGCGACCAGTGACGCGAACGCCATGTGCTCACCCATACCCCAGTCGACCGCGAGCTCGCCGCGACCCATGGCTGCACGATCAGCCCAGACCTTCTTGACCAAGGGGTGAGGCGCAATCGTGTCGGGCAGTGTCGTCATGCGCTCGGCCAGACGCTTCCATTCAGCCAAGGGCAACGCGGTGTCCGCCGCGTCCGTCCATTTCTTGCCCAAGTAAGGCGCCCAGTCCACTGCATTGGTGCTCTTGAAGTTCGTCAACACGGGGTCAACGGTGTGGCGGCCCTCGTCCAATGCGGCGCGATAGCTCTTGACCATGTCATCACCCAGGGTCTCACCCAAGCCTTGTGCGGCCAAGCGGTCAGCGTAGAGCTTGCGGGTACCCGGATGGTTGGCGATCTTTTTGTACATCAGCGGCTGAGTGATCGCCGGCGTGTCTTGTTCGTTGTGACCCAGCTTGCGGAAGCAAACGATGTCGACAACGACGTCTTTGCTGAAGGTCTGGCGGAACTCCAAAGCCAATTGTGTGGCGAGGACCACAGCTTCAGGATCGTCACCGTTGACGTGCAGAACTGGTGCCTCAATCATCTTCACGATGTCGGAGCAATACAGCGTCGAGCGGCTATCGCGGGGGTCGCTGGTGGTGAAACCGATTTGGTTGTTGATCACCAAATGAACCGTACCGCCGGTGTAATAACCACGGGTTTCGGCCAGTGCAAGGGTCTCCATCACCACACCTTGGCCCGCGAAAGCGGCATCACCGTGCACCAAGACGGGCAACACTTGGCGCCCTTCGTGGTCACCGCGGCGATCCATGCGGGCCCGCACCGAGCCTTCCACCACTGGGTTCACAATTTCCAAATGCGAGGGGTTGAACGCCAAACTCAAGTGGATGGGGCCACCAGGCGTCGAGACATCGCTGGAGAATCCTTGGTGATACTTCACGTCGCCAGAGGGCAAATCCTCGGGTGCAGTGTGGTCGAATTCGGCGAACAGGTTTTTGGGCATTTTGCCCAAGGTGTTGACCAAAACGTTGAGACGACCACGGTGGGCCATGCCAATCACCACCTCTTGCACGCCCTGCTCTCCAGCGCGCTGCACCAGCTCGTCCATAGAGGCGATGAAGCTCTCGCCGCCTTCGAGTGAAAAGCGCTTCTGTCCGACGTACTTGGTGTGCAAGAAGCGCTCCAATCCCTCAGCCGCAGTCAAACGCTCAAGGATGTGCTTCTTTTTGTCTGCCGTGAAGTTCGGGCGTGAGCGAATGCTCTCCAACTTTTCTTGCCACCAACGCTTTTGGGTTTGGTCGGTGATGTACATGTACTCCGCAGCGATGGTGCTGCAGTATGTTTCACGCAGCGAGTTCAACAACTCGCGCAATGACATCGTCTCTTTGCCAAAGAACGTGTTACTGGTGTTGAAGACGGTTTCGAAATCAGCATCCACGAAGCCATAGAACGCAGGGTCGAGCTCGGGGATCTCTGGGCGCTCTGTGCGCTTGAGTGGATCGAGGTCAGCCCAGCGCGCGCCAACGTTGCGATAGGCGGCGATCAACTGCTGGACAGCAACGCGTTTGCGTCCCATCTCAGAGTCGGGGTTGGCTTGAACTGTTTTGGTGAAGCCGCGTTTCGCCAGATCAGCGAACGCATTGATCACTGGCATGTGAGGCAAGTCACGAGCGTCTGTGCCGTCAATCGCAGGCACATGCTGCAACGCATCAAAGTAGCCGCGCCACTCATCTGGGACGCTGCCAGGGTTAGCCAAGTAGTTTTCGTACAGTTCTTCGACGTAGGGCGCGTTGCCCCCGAACAGGTACGAGTTGCCTTTAAAGGCCGAATAGACGCGTTGAGTCTCGCTCATGGATGCGCTCACCTCCGTTTCCCTGAAGGAAACATTAGTTGGTTGGAAAAAAACCTCCCGCGACACGGCTGAACCGGTTAGCGGACGCGACTGTGACTAGGAAGGGTCTTAGTTGCAGGCGACATTGTGCCACCCCAAAGCCAGAAAGCAATGGGCAATGGGCACTTTGGTGTCAGTTGTTTGTCAGACGTCGCGCGAAGCCGACATCAAGATGCGTGTCTGGGCGAGAGTCGCTGTCCGGGAGGCACCGCGCTTGGCTCCTCCATCTCGATGGCCACTTGGGTACACACGGTGCGGCAAATCGTCACAGCTTGCTCACTTTGTACGCGGTAAATGACTTGGGTACCGGATTTGCGCTTGGCGAGCACCCCTGCGCGGTAGAGCACATTCAAGTGTTGTGACAGGTTGGGCTGCGTGGTCTCGATCTCGGACAACAACTCGCTGACGGATTTCTCCTCGCGGCACAGAGCAGACAAAATGCGAAGGCGCATGGGTGTGGCCAAGACGCCAAACAGCTCCGCCGCCAGCTCAAAGACGCGCGAGTCCTGCTCTGCATCGCCGCCGGGAAAATCTTGATCGGTTGTCATATCTGCAGTCCGTGTCACTGATTGGTGTGCATCATAAACTGCTTATATGCTGAACTAAAGCGATCTTGGCCGCAAGTCCAGTGTGCGAGGTGCACACCGGACGGGCCGATCTCAGACCAAATCTTTGATTTGCTGAAGTGCGCTGGGATCGTCGATGGTCGTGAGGTCACCCGGATCACGCCCCTCGCAGACGGCCTGAATCGCACGCCGGAGCAACTTGCCACTGCGGGTTTTGGGCAGCAAGGTCACGAAGCGAATTCGCGCTGGGCGGGCGACTGCACCCAGTTGGTCATCGACCACTTTCATGATCTCGCCCTCGAGACGACGCGCATCCTCTGCCGATTGTGCAAGGCTTGCGTTCTTCAAGACTGCAAATGCCATGGCGACTTGCCCCTTGAGTTGATCCGCGACGCCAACTACCCCGACTTCGGCCACCGCAGGGTGACTAGAAATGCTCTCTTCAATCTCGCGGGTCCCCAACCTGTGTCCGGCCACGTTGATCACGTCGTCCGTGCGCCCAAGAATGAAGTAATAGCCGTCCTCATCACGCACAGCCCAGTCGAACGTCGAGTAAACCATGCGCCCTGGAACGCTCTTCCAGTAGGTTTCCACATAGCGCTCGTCGTTGCGCCAGACCGTTTGCATGCACCCTGGAGGCAGAGGCCCCTCGATGGCCAACACGCCTTTTTGTTGTGACCCGGTCAACTCTTCGCCCGTGGTGTCGTCGATCAATTTCACGTTGTAGCCATACACGGCCTTGCCAGGCGAGCCAAATTTGCTGGCAGCCGTCTCGACGCCGTTACAAATCGTCAGAATCGGCCAGCCCGTCTCGGTTTGC
>JALQVJ010000222.1 GCA_023260355.1 Burkholderiaceae bacterium
AAAGCCCTCAGCCTCCAAGTCAGCTGCCTGTGCCCTAGTGTTCAGGCGCAGGTCGATGTTCAGCAATTCAATCATGCGCTTGTAGTAGCGCAGAGTCTCATGAAACTCTTCCTTGCCGGGGATGCGCTTGGCGATGTTGAATTGCCCCCCAATTTCGGACGCGGCATCGATCAAGGTCACCTGGTGTCCGCGTTGCGCTGCCACTGAGCTGAATGCCAATCCGGCGGGCCCAGCGCCCACCACCGCAATGCGCTTGGCGCGCACTGCGGGGAGGTAGTTGAGTTGCGTTTCGTAACATGCGCGCGGATTGACCAAGCAGCTGACTTGTTGTCTGCCCCCAAAGGTGTGATCCAGGCAAGCTTGGTTGCACGCGATACACGTGTTGATTTCGTCTTCCCGCGCTTGGGCTGCTTTATTCATCCAGTCAGGGTCGGCGAGCATAGGACGCGCGAGTGAGACCAAGTCCGCGTCGCCACGTGCAAGGACTGCCTCAGCCACGTGCGGCATATTGATGCGGTTGCTGGTGATCACCGGCACTTGGAGGTGCTGGCGCAGGCGTCCCGTGACTTGGGCAAAGGCGGCGCGCGGCACCATCGTGGCGATGGTGGGCACAGGAGCCTCGTGCCAACAGAAGTGGGTGCTGATGATGTTGACGCCCTCTCTCTCTAGGGCATGAGCAAGGCTGAGGACCTCTTCCCAAGCGAGGCCACCCTCGAGCATATCCATCGCAGAGATGCGAAAAACCATGATGAATTCAGACCCCACTGCGGCCCGCACTCGCCGCACAATTTCAAGTGGGAATCGCATGCGGTTCTCCCAACTGCCACCCCACTCGTCGGTGCGTTGATTGGTTTTTTCCACCAAAAACGTGGACACCAGATAGCCCGCGGAGCCAATGATTTCGATGCCGTCGTAACCTGCCAGTTTGGCCATGGTTGCGCAATTCACATAGTCAGCGATTTGCTTTTCGATGCCCGCTTCGTCTAGCGCCGCAGGTGTGTGGCGAGCGATGCGTGACTTGACGCCCGACGGGGAGACGCAAGCGGGCGTATTCGCCAAAGGACCCGCATGCAAAATTTGCAGACAAATCTTCACCTCGGGGTCGGCTTGGTGCACAGCCTGGGTGACCACCCGGTGCTGAGCCGCTTCGTCGGTCGTGCTGAGTTTGGCGCCTGACCCCCCTTCGGTGTTGGGTGAGTAGCCACCGGTGATGATCATGCCCACGCCGCCACGCACGCGCTCGACAAAATAGGCCGCCAACCGTGGCGCCGCATCTGGCACATCTTCTAAGCCAGTGTGCATGGAGCCCATCAGCACACGGTTTTTGAGCTTTGTGAAACCCAAGTCCAAGGGGGTAAACAAATGCGGGTATTTCGGGTGCGCAGCCATGGGGTTCCTTGATCCGGTGGTAGCCACCAGTATCTTTGGGTGGCGCCGACTCGCGCCACCACGCAGGTGACAGCAAACGTTCGGAGGCCAAGGCCGGCTAAAGCTCACAGTTGCCCTAAGATATCCGCTATGAACCTGTCCCAACGTGCCCAGTCGATCGATCCGTTTTAT
>JALQVJ010000235.1 GCA_023260355.1 Burkholderiaceae bacterium
AATTGCACTACAGCGTGGCGAGCCGCCGCCGTGCGGGATTTTTAGATGAGTTGGCACGCGTGCCCTGGGCGGCACAGGTGCACTTACACGTCAAGGATGAGGGCACGCGCGCGCACCTCACCCAGATCATTCCCCCTTACGCTGAGGGTGCCCATGTGTATGCGTGCGGCGCGCCTCGGTACATGGACGAGGTGATGACTGTGGCCGAGCAACAGGGCTGGCCAGACGAGGCAAGGCACCAAGAGTATTTCTCTGTGCCAGAGGCGGGCGATTGGGTGAACGAGCCATTTCGCATTCGCGTGGCGGCCACTCAGATGGAGTACGTCGTCTTGTCAGACCAAACCGCAGCTGAGGTATTGAAGTCTGCGGGTTTCAACATCGACGAAAAGTGCAGCGATGGGTTGTGTGGCGTGTGCGCGGCGAACTATGACCCGGCAGCCTCGGATGCGGTAGAACACCGTGACTTTGTACTCAGCCAAGCGGAGAGACAACACAAAGTCATTTTGTGTTGCTCAAGGGCCAAGGACGCGGGTGGCCTGCTGGTGGTCGATTTCACAGGCCGACGTCGCCCATAAAAAAAGCCATTCCTGCGAACAGGAATGGCTCAATCTCAACTTTAGTTCGACTCTTTTCCAGCAATTAGAAGCTGTACATCACGCCCACTTCAAAGGCGTCTCCCTTCTTGCTGGACAGACCTTTTTTGACCATGTCGGCATATAACGTCATGTCTTTGTAGGCCTGGTAGCCCACGCCGAATGAGGTTTCGTTGTTCGTGGTCGAACCGGTCTTCACCCTTTGGAAGGCCAAACCAAAGTCGACCGCACCCATTTGGTACTTGGCTGCAACCCCGCTGTAGTTGGTGCTGTCGCTGCCGCTCACAGGCTTGGTCTTGCCAACAAAACCAATCAGTTGGGTATCACCGAGCTTGTAGTTGACACTGAAGCCGTCGGTGGACTTGGCAGAAGCGTCATTGCCATCAGCATCATAGGCGCTGATTTTGTCGTGGGCGTAACCGAGGGTGAGTGCATCGATCTTGTAAACCAGAGCCACAGCAGTGCCAGTGGATGACTTCGTCGCATCATTTGCCTTGGCCATGTGCGTGATATCCACACCAATGCTCAGTGGGCCCAATTTGTTGGTGTACTGAATATGGCGGCCGTCATTGCCAGACTTTGCTTCCGTTACAAATCCATACTCACCGTGACCAACGCCCAAGGCTTCAAAGACCTTGTCTTCCGCGTAGCTGTCGAATTGGCCGATCTGAATCTGACCGAAGGCGCCTGCAACACCAATTTTGATGTCATCGGTCTTTACGGTGTCGTTGTCTTTGACGGGGTCAAAGTCGATCTCAACTTTACCGAATACCTTGGTGCCACCCGAAAGCTTAGATGAGCCTTCGAATTTAACTTGGTTCAAGCCTTTGCCTGCGATTTGATTTTCGGTTTTGCCAGAGCTGTTTTTGACGCTGGCGTAGTAAGCGCCCAAATCAACGTTGACACCAAAAGAGGTACTGTCATTGATCTTGAACGTTTCTGCATGGGCCAGCCCTGTTGCTGCCGCCAATGCAATCAAGGCTGTGGTGTTTCTCTTCAACATATTTTCTCCAGGGTTCATTGAAGACCCGCAAGGGTCGGAACAAACTCGAATGAATGGCTCGAGTGATCTGGATCATGTCGACTTGATGTGTCATTACCGTTGCATCGCAATGGCACTTCGATGACGTGATCAAATAGACACAGGTGTACACAAAACGGTCATCAATTTGTGTATTTGGCCTTGATGGCTCGACGAAAGAGCGGTTCGCCGGCGTTCACCCTGGTGCCAAGTGTGATGGCACCATCGATGTCAAACCCGGGTGGTGTAAAGACGATGATGGTGGAGCCATGTTCAAACCATCCCAGTTCATCACCACATGAGTAAGTCGCTTGGCAGGACAGCGGATTTGCGCCCCTATAACGCAGATGAAGGCGTTCGGGCAATGCATGCAAACGAATACTGGCAACCAGTATCGCAGCGACGGGAACGATGGCAAGCGGGGTGCCATCGCGCAAGTTGCAGCGCAGCATGGCGCGTTCGTTCTTGCAATAGAGACGGGGAATTCTTGCCAGTGTTGGTGGGTTCACGTTCCAGACATCTCCCGAAAAATATCGCACTTCAGTCAGGTCCAAATCAGCGGGAGCATGAAAACGGTGATACATCGTTGCGCTCAAGCGAAGCGTCACGTAGTGGCCATCGATAAAGGGTTGACTGTGTTCGCCGTCGCCCAAAAGATCTTTGAGTTCAAAGTACTGACCTTTGGCTTGCATCATTTGACCTGCGCGCAGGCGACCGGCTCCCACAACATAGCCGTCGCTCGGGCTAGCGATGGAGGTTTCCGAGGCGGTGAAAGTGCGTGATCCGGGACGCAGCTCTCGAGTAAAGCAATCATGCAAGCTCTTGAAGTCCCGCTTCGCGGACTCGCTCAAATCAAGATCCGACACCAGTCGCCATGCCGTGATCAAGGTCTTTGCGATCCATTTGTTATCAATATGGCTCAACCACCCCATTGCCAAGGTCGCAGCGACTCGGGGAATGCGGTTGGTGACCAAGTAATTCAAGCCATCTTTGCTCAACGAGACCTCACTGGGTTTCACAGATTTGTCAAAACTCTGGCGTAAAACTGTGCTTCAGGTTTTTGAAAGTTTCATGACATGAGCAATTTTTGGCCTCAAGTTGCGGCTGCTACCGCAAGTCTTTTGCTGTTTCCTAAAGTCGTACAGCGCATTCAGCTGTCCAGGGCAAAGCACCGTTCACTGGCCGGACACTCATTGATGTCCAAAAATTTGGCTAGGTGGATTCCCCCACTGAACTACAGCGCGCGTGAATGCTTCGGTCTTGATGGAGCCCCTCAGTCTGTACTGTCGCAACGGCAGGCTGGATTCAAATCATTGGTCCACCGGTTGGCAAGCGAAAGTCCCAGGACCCGAGAGGCAACACAACATTTGTCACTCGCGTTATCTGATTTGAACTTCGTGTCTCGCTACCGATTTCCTATCCCATTTGCGCAAGAGCTAAGTCAGCAATTGAGGGTTGGCGCGGTGTGGAAGGAGAGCGGTGACAACCAATTGGTGGACCTCGATGGAAGACGTTTTTGGGATGTGACCGGCTCATTTGGAGTGAATGTGCTGGGGCTCGATGCCTACAAGCCGCTGATGCGAGCATCTTGTGAGGAAGCGCTGTCGGTGGGCCCCCTTCTGGGTGGTTACACCGGAGATATCGAAAGTGTTCTGGATGGCCTTCGCCGGCACAGTGGTATGGATGAGGTCAGCTTTCACATGTCCGGTACCGAGGCCGTGATGCAAGCTGTAAGGCTGGCGAGATATCACACACGCCGCAAGAAAATTGTCCGTTTTTCCGGGGCCTACCATGGCTGGTGGGACGACGTGCAGCCAGGTGTTGGCAATCCGATGCCGCCGGGCCACGTGTTCACACTCGAGGAGATGAGCGAAAGAGCCCTTCAGGTCATTCGGCGCAGACGAGATATTGCTTGTGTGCTGGTGAATCCGCTGCAGGCTATGCATGTGAATCAAAATGCGCCCAGCGATTCGGCGCTATTGGCGGGTGAGAGACGCCTGAGCTTTGATCGTGACGCGTATACCCGATGGTTGCAGTCATTGCGTCAGGCGTGTACCGAGGCGGGCGTGGCGTTGATCTTAGATGAAGTTTTCATGGGCTTTCGATTGGGTAAGCGTGGGGCTCAGGGCTACTTCGGTGTGCGGGCCGACATGGTTTGCTACGGCAAGACCATTGCGGGTGGCTGGCCCGTCGGTGTGGTGTGTGGCGGCGAACATTGGATGAAACGTTATAACCCTTTGAGGCCTGCCGACATCTGCTTTGCGCGTGGCACCTTTAACGCGCACCCCGCGGTGATTGCAGGTATCAAGCATTTCTTGTTGGCGATTGATACGCCTGAGGTGACGCAGCTATATCGCGATGCAGATGTGACTTGGCAGCAGGCATTGGATGCTTGGAATCATCGATTTGAAAGCGAGAACATTCCGATCCGTGTGGCAGGATTGCAGACCATTTGGTCGATCGAATTCTTGGTCCCGTCGAGATATCACTGGCTAATGCAGTTCTACCTGCGCGATGCAGGAGTGGCGATGAGTTGGGTGGGAACCGGCCGCTTGATATTTAACTTGAGCTATACCGCTGAGCAAAGGCAAGCAGTGTTGGATGCCTTTGTGCGTGCCTATCGTTCCTTTGAAGCTGATCAGTGGACATGGTTGCCTGAGGGGGCTAGCAGCAGCAATTTCAAGCGCGCGTTTGCGAGAGATCTATGGGCTGCCAAGTGGCGCCAATGGCGCCATGGAGCCTAATTGCTGCATGAAGTCTCAGGCATCACAGGGGAATCTGAGGGAGTACAACGACCCCTCTATATTCACTGGGTTAGCACGCGCTCGCAGCGAGATCACCGCTAGCGAGCGTCTTGGGGATCTTCATTCAATGCCGCGCTAGCTCTGTTTCGAACCATTCGCCACGCATCAAGTGCAGGGGAGAACGGCGGTATAGGGCCACATCGTGGAAGGGATCTGTCAAGATTTTGAATACCCAGATCAATGCTGTCGCAATGCCCTGCGCGAACACCAACCACAACATCCGAGCGATCACGGCCGCCACGCCCAACCACAACCAGATCCAGCCGGTGTTCAGTGCAAGTTGTTCCACACTGTCGTGGGGTTCAAGCCATCCGAACAAATCAGGCTTGTAAATCAACAACAAAGGCATGCTGGCCCAAACAGCAATCAATATTTGTTTTCTGCGCAAGTTGTATCCGACTTTGATGGACTCTTTGAACTCATGGCTGGCATCATTCAATGCGTCGTATCCCTTCGGCTCAAAGAAGAAGTGACCCGACTGACGCAACGTCATTGCCACGAGCCAAGCGACGAGAGCGGCCACAGGCGGATTGATGAAAAGCAGTGCATACGACGCCAAAAAGCTCATGGCGCTGATGAGGTGCAAGAACTGATTGACCCGGCTTTGGTGGTAATAACGGTGGTCGTCCCAACGTTGCTCCTTGAGTTGTGCCATCAACGATTGCTTCATGGTTCGTT
>JALQVJ010000425.1 GCA_023260355.1 Burkholderiaceae bacterium
AGTTGCGAGCCCAGCAAGCGCTGCAGTGGGTTGTGCGAACCGATCCATGTTGCGCCTGCGAGCAACAGCGCCATGCCAGCGTACAAAACGGTGGGCTTCCACTTGATGAAGGTTTCGTTTTGCAGCACCAATGTGAGCCCGCCAAACGCCAAAATCAGCGCAAGCGTGACGCGGTGCATGGTGGATAGCTTGCCTTCGATGCGGTAAATCAGCCACATCTGCACAAGCGTTGACGCCATCAAAGTGGCGGTGGCGGCATAGATGTCGGCCGTCTTGTAGACCAAGACGAACAGGGCAATCGGGAAGAAGTCGATCAGGATGCGCATGGGTGCTGATTATGGGGGCGAGATTCGCGGGCCACAGTGGCGCTCGCGGTCATCGCCCTGATTGGGTGACAACGTGCGTTTGTAACCCGACGGGGCAGGTGTGACGCCATTGGAGTCGGGGCGATCGGTGCCGGGCTGGGTTCAATTCGATTTGGGTTCAAGCTCGATGGCTGCGGAGTTGATGCAATAGCGAAGTCCCGTGGTCGGCGGCCCATCGGGAAAGACATGCCCCAAATGCGCGTCACACGCCTGGCAGCGGGTCTCCACGCGCACCATGCCGTGGCTTCGGTCGGTGATTTCCTTGATGGCACCGGGCACCGCGCGATCAAAACTGGGCCAGCCGCAACCGGCGTCGAACTTGGTGTCGGACTCGAACAATTTGGCGCCACAGCAAATGCAGTGGTAGGTGCCGTCTGCCCAAACTTGTTCGTACTTGCCTGTGAAGGGGCGCTCGGTCGCGGCTTGGCGCGTGATTTCGAAAGCCCCAGGCTCTGCGCCCTTGCTTTGCAGGAGGGCGCGCCATTCAGCATCTGTTTTGGTGTGTGAGGTCATGCGGTTGGATATTTCAATCAAGTTCAAGTCAGGGTCACGCACATAGACCGACCAGATGGGGCCTTGTGCGCCGGTGCGTTGGACGGGCCCTTCCGTAATCGCGACTTGGCATCGGTGCAAGTGGGCCACGACGTCGGGCATGGGGACATCGGTCAAAAAACACAGGTCAGCGCTGCCAGGCACAGGCGTGTTGGCCTTGGGCTCAAACTCGTGGCCTGCTTGGTGCAAATTGATCTTTTGGGCTCCAAACGACAGCGCGAGTCGGTTGTTGCCAAATGTGACTTTTTCCATGCCGAGGACACGGCAATAGAAATCCACCGTGGCGTCCAAGTCCCGCACGGTGAGAACCAAGTGATCTAAGCTATTGATATGCATGACGTGACTATATCTTTGGGCGGATCCAGAGGGCTGTGAGGTGGTCACGACGAGCAACTGATTGCCAAACTTTGGGCCCAAGCGGGTACCTCGTAGGCCCACCGCTCGTGGCTGGGGTGCTCATCAAACGGGCGGGTGATGACCTCCAGAAGCCGATGCGCAGGACGCAGATCCCCCTGTTGTGCCGCGTCGATCGCCTCTTGCGCCATGTGGTTGCGCAGCACGTATTTCGGGTTCACTTTGAGCAGCCTTGTGCCGATGGCTTGGGGGTGCTCCCCGCGCTTTTGCCATGCCTCGCAAGCGGTCTTCCACCATGCGTCAAGGGCAGGCACAGGCGTGAACTCTTGTTGCAACGCCAGCGGCGTGTGGGCGAGAGCGTCCCAGCCTGGCGCGCGGGACAAGACTTCAGCCAGCCGCCGGTGCGCGCGGGTGTGATCGGCGCGCTGCGAAGCCAGCAGAGCTGTCCAACTCTGGATCAAGGGGATGCGCTCCTCGTGCGCCACCGCTGCGTGGTCAAGCCCCAATTTTTGAGCCATGCCAGTTTGCCAAGACTCGGCATATCTCGGGCCAAAGGCGCTCAGTGCATCCACCAGCACTTGCTCAGACGTGGTGGCGGGGCGCAGCGCCACAGCCAAGGCCTGTAAGTTCCAATAGACGATGCCTGGTTGTTGATCAAAGGCATAGCGGCCAAAGGTGTCGGAGTGGTTGCAGATGTGGTCGGGGATGTGCGCGTCCATCCACTGAAAAGGCCCGTAGTCCAGAGTCAGGCCGAGCAGGCTCATGTTATCGGTGTTGAGCACGCCGTGGCAAAACCCCATGGACTGCCACGCTGCGACCAAATCGGCGGAGCGAACCACGGCGCGGTGCAACAGCGCGCCGACCCGCTCGTCGCCTTGAAAACGGCTGCCGATGTCAGGCCATACGGCCTCACACACGTGGTCAATCAGCACCGCAAGTTCGCGGGGTAGACCATGGTGGGCGAAGTGCTCGAAGTGACCAAAGCGGATGAAGCTGGGCGCGGTCCGGGCCAAGATGGCCGCTGTCTCCATGCGCTCTCGGCGAACCGGCAGGGGAGATTGGATGAGGGCCAGTGCCCGTGTGGTCGGGACGCCAAGGGCGTGCATCGCTTCACTGGCCCAATACTCGCGCAGGCTCGAGCGCAGGACCGCGCGACCATCGCCCATGCGTGAATAAGGGGTGAGTCCCGCGCCTTTGAGTTGGATCTCTCGGCGGGCATCGCCCACGCCCCAATCACCCAGCAGCAAGGCCCGTCCGTCCCCCAACTGCCCAGACCATGCGCCGAACTGGTGGCCGCTGTACACGCAAGCGTGAGGTGGGTTAAGGGGGTCGATGCCGTTGCCAGACAACAGCATCAGAGCGGCCTCAGAGGCCCACCAAGATTGCGGCAGCGCCATGTCGGCAGCCAGTCCATCATTGCGAAACACCCAAGTGGGTTGTGGCACCGGGCTGGGTTCGACCGCCTCGCCAAATGCCGGGTGGGCGTCGACGTAGGTTTGGCCCCATGCTGGCGC
>JALQVJ010000439.1 GCA_023260355.1 Burkholderiaceae bacterium
TGATACCGGCGTTGTTCACCAGCACATCGATCCGGCCGAAGCGCTCAATTACCTGTGCCACAACGGCGTCAACCATCTCGCGTTGGGTCACATCCATCACGAATCCTGCGGTCTGTGCGCCATGCGCTTGGCATGCTTTCACTGCGCCATCGACGCCGGCTTGCCGCATGTCACAGGCGATCACCACGGCGCCTTCTTGGGCAAACTTGACGGCGGTGGCCAGGCCAATCCCTTGGGCGGCGCCGGTGATGATGGCAACTTTGTTTTGCAAGCGGGGCATGGGGTATTCCTTTTTGATGTGGGCCAGCACGCGGTCCTGTCGGTTGTCGGAGCGCGTGAGTTCCGCCGAAGTTTATGACGCTTTTGCGCTTGAATTGGGCGGCGTGAGAAAGCGCTTGTCCCGTTTCTTGGATTCATTTAATATATTAAATAAATAACGACACGCCACCCATGCGCCCCTTTGTTCACCGCAATCTACCCGCTTTGCTTTTGCAGGCGCGCGAGGCCTTGATGTCTCGACGCCGACCTGCTTTGCGGCGGCACGGTTTGTCAGACCAACAGTGGCGTGTGCTGCGGGTGCTCGCTGAAGTCGCAGGAGACGGCCGCGTAGATGGGGGTGAGTCCGCCGACGGTCTGGTGCAAGCCGCTGCTTCGGGCGGCATCGAGACCGGGGCTCTGGCCAAGGCCGCATTTATCTTAGGGCCCAGTCTGACTGGGATTTTGGCGCGCATGGAGCGCGATGGTTTGGTCGTGCGCAAGCGTCTGCCCAGCGATGCGCGGCGGTCATGGGTTGCCGCTTCTGCCAAAGGGCTGGCTCTGGTCAGTGCGTTGTCTGGCGACATTGAGTCGCAGTACCAAGAGGTGTCTGACCACCTCGGTGCCGATAGGCTGCAGGCGCTTTATGCCATCTTGGACGATTTGATTGATATGAACGAGGTGACCGATGTCTCTGAACCGTGACTCGCGTTATCACCTGCCAGAGGGCACGGTGTATGGGGTCTTGCTGAATTTCACGCGTGAGCGCGAGCTGTGGTTTGAGCGCGCGGCCAATGCGCCTTACGGCGGTATGCCTCGGGCGCCTGTGCTGTACATCAAAACGGCCAACACCTTCAATGGGCATGGTGGCGCCATTGCCTTGCCGCATGGCGTTGACGCGCTGGAGGTGGGGGCAACGTTGGGCTTGATCATGGGGGGTGATGGCCTGCCAGAGCGGGTGGCTCTTTTTTTGGATTGGTCGATTCCGCACCCGCAGTTTTACCGGCCCGCAGTCAAGTACAAGAACCTGGATGGGTTCTTGGGCGTCGGCGCGCAGGCGTTGCCTTGGCAGGGGCCTGAGACCCTTTCGGCCTTGGGCGTTGACGTGTTGATCAACCAAGAACGGGTGCAGCACGTCGACTGGAGCGGCATGCATCTGAAGGCGCCTGACTTGCTCGACACTTTGCGCGGCTTCACTGAGTTTCGCGCGGGTGATGTCTTGATGTTGGGCTTGGACTGTTTGGCTGATGGCACGCGACCACTGGCGCGCGCCGGCGACAGAGTGACCTTGCAAACCGCACATGGCTTGGTGCTGGAGCAAACGGTGTTGGGGGTGAGCGCATGAAGACCGCACGCGTGGCCTGGGCTGGCCAAATACTGAATGCGACGGAGGAGTCGGGTCAACTGCGCCTGAGCAACGGGCGGTTGGTGGCTTTTGACGACGTGGTGTGGTTGCCACCGCTGGCGCCCACGCCGGCGAACCGGCCGCGCACCATCTTGGCCTTGGGCCTCAACTATGTTGACCACGCCAAGGAGTTGGCGTTCAAGCCGCCTTCAGAGCCTCTCGCATTTCTGAAGGGCGAGGCTTCGCTCATGGGGCACCGTGGCGTGACGTTGCGGCCAGCCGAGGTGGAGAACATGCACTACGAGTGCGAGTTGGCCGTGGTGATTGGCCGAGAAGCCAAGCATGTCAAGGCCGCCGAAGCCTATGGCTATGTGCGGGGCTACACCGTGGCCAATGATTACGCCATACGCGACTACCTTGAGAACTGGTATCGGCCGAATTTCAAAGTGAAGAACCGCCCAACCTGCACGCCAATCGGGCCGTGGTTGGTCGACGCAGCGGATATTGCTGACCCGATGAACCTCAAATTGCAGACCACCGTCAACGGCCAAGTGACGCAAAGCGGCACCACCGCGGACATGATCTTTGGCGTTGCGGATTTGATTGAATATTTCAGTCAATTCATGACGCTTTACCCGGGGGACTTGATTCTCACGGGGACGCCTGACGGCGTCGTCAACTGCCGCGACGGTGATGTGGTGGTGACATCCATCGAAGGTATCGGCGATTTACAAAACACCATCCAAGAAATTGGGACAACCAAATGAACATCCAACACCTGATCAATGGCCGCGCGGTCGACTCAGTTGAGCATTTCGACACCATCAATCCGGCCACCCAGACCAGCATCGGCAGCGTCGCCGCAGGCGGTGAGGCAGAGATCAACGCAGCGGTCGCCGCGGCCAAGGCTGCGTTTCCCAAATGGGCGGCAACGCCTGCCACCGAGCGCGCCAAAATCATCCGCAAGCTCGGTGACTTGATCGCCAAAGAGGCACCCACCATTGCGCAATGGGAGACGCAAGACACCGGCCAAGTCATCGCCCAAACCGGCAAGCAACTGATTCCCCGCGCGGCTGACAACTTTTATTACTTTGCCGAGATGTGCACCCGCGTGGACGGCCACACCTACCCCACGCCCACGCACCTGAACTACACGTTGTTTCACCCCGTGGGTGTGTGCGCGCTGATCAGCCCCTGGAACGTGCCGTTCATGACCGCCACCTGGAAGGTCGCACCCTGCTTGGCCTTTGGCAACACCGCGGTGCTCAAGATGAGCGAGC
>JALQVJ010000099.1 GCA_023260355.1 Burkholderiaceae bacterium
GGGCCACCGATGCATGACCCAATCACGCAAAAATAGTCTCGCCAATAGCATGGCGCCTGTCGCCCCCAACGTGGACGCAATCGACACCAGCAATGTGCCCCACACGGCGCCGAACCAAGCGCCAGCGAGCAACGTCATCGCTGCAGCCCCCGGGATCGATGCTGCAGCGGCGAGTGCATAGAAGGAGACGAACAGCAGACTCGCGAGCCATGGCGAGGCCTGCACCTCGTCGCGCCACTGAATGTGCCAAGCCTGCATGGTTTGCAGATTGAGCACCGGTCCATTGCCCACCCATATCAATGCAAGGACGGCGACTGCAAGCAGCGCGATGGCAATTTTGACGTGGCGAAGATTCATATTCTGATTGTGCGCCCTGTGGCGACGCCTTGCATCAAGTGGTTATCTGCCCACGGGGATGCGAGGTTATTCGGGTGTTGTACTTGTTTGCGTGCCTGGTCTCGACAGCAGTTTCCAACCCATGTGGGTGCGCTGACATGCGGACACGAGACACAGCGCGGCAAAGCCCCACGCGATCCATGAAAACTGGTTGGGCCACAAACACATGGCGATGTAGATCACCAGTGTCTCTGCGCCCTCAGCCAAAGATGCAATAAACACCAACGACTTGCGTTGAGAGGGAACGTTCTCAAATGTGGCGGGTGGCCGCATGGATGTCAACGCGAGCCAAGAGGTGGCGTTCAACAAGAAGCTGGCCAGCAATGCGGCGGCCGCCAGTGCATTGCTGCTCGGATTCGCTGCCGCGAAAGCCAGAGGGATGGCGGCATAGAACCAAAAGTCCAACACGATGTCCGCGTAACCCCCGACGTCTGTCACGCCGACACGCCGAGCCAGCGCGCCATCAAGTGCGTCCAAGCTCCTGGAGATCAGCAGACAGAGCAAAGCCCAGGAAAACTGGTGGCTCGCGATCAACCCTGCGCTGATCAATCCCGTGATCCAGGCCGCTGCCGTGACTTGATTCGGCGTCACGCCCATGCGCTCCAAAGGCGCGGCGACTGCGTGCCAAACAGACGCCAGTGCGGATTGAATTGAGCGGTCAAACATCAATCGCTCCCACTGTCGGCCAATGCACCAGCAGAGTCGGGTCGGCAATGTCTTGCGGATCATGAGTGACCATCAACACAGGGATCTCGCGCACCCTGAGCAGCTCGAACACCTTGTGCCGCAAGCGCGCACGCAGTTGCTCGTCCAAGGCAGAAAACGGCTCGTCCAACAACAGGGCACGGGGTTGTGCCAGCAATGCGCGCATCAGTGCGACCCTGGCGCGTTGTCCACCGGATAGCTGCTCGGGGAATGTGTGTGCGGCTTGAGCGAGCTCGATCGTTAGCAAGGCTTCATGCACCGCATCCAGCCGATCGCGCTGCTTGCCAGCTGGGGTGGCATACAGCAAATTGTCTTGCACGCTCATGTGCTCAAACAATCGGTCGTCTTGAAACAGGATGCCAACGCGTCTCAGATGGGTTGGCAATTGGTCTAACACCTGTTGGTTCAGTCGGCACTCGCCGCGCCAAGCCATCTCCTCAGGCAAGAGTCCAGCAAGGCTGTTCTCCCAAATTTGGTTTAGCCAGGTAACGATCAAGGGAAGTAGACCCCCAATCCAGCCTGCAGCCAGATTGTGGGGGAGGGTCGCTGCGCTATTTCGGTTTTTAGCAGGAAATAACTCAGCCAATATAGCTGT
>JALQVJ010000129.1 GCA_023260355.1 Burkholderiaceae bacterium
TTGGCAGAACAAATGCCAGTGCCAGTGCCTTGGTGGTTGGTTCTTTCCTGACACCTGCGAGGCGCCTTGCGTTGGTTTGGCAGAGGGCTGAGGTTTGAGGGGCTCCATATCCGAATTGTCTCACCGCCGCTCCAGTGCCAAGGCACGGCACAATACACGCATGCGCAAAAAGAGTGTCCACGATACCGGCCCGCTGTCGCCCGCTGAGCGCGACGAAATCGCGGCCGATACCACCCCAGAGGCCGACGACGCTCAGTGGCAGGCGTTGCTGTCTGAGGTCGCGGCACTCCCCCAGCTGCCCGGGGTGTATCGCTACTTTGATGCCCATGATCGGTTGTTGTATGTGGGCAAAGCCAAGGCGCTCAAGCGCCGGGTGTCCACGTACTTTCAGAAGAAGCAGGACGGCACGCGCATAGGTCACATGGTCAGCAAAATTGTGCGCATGGAGACCACGGTGGTGCGATCAGAGGCCGAAGCGCTGCTGTTGGAAAACAACCTGATCAAGACGCAGAACCCGAAGTACAACATCTTATTTCGGGATGACAAGAGCTATCCGTATTTGAAGTTCACCCACCACGAGTTCGCACGCATGGGCTACTACCGAGGGTTGGTGGACAAGCGAGCAGAGTACTTCGGACCCTATCCAAGCGGGTGGGCAGTCAAAGAGAGCATCCAGTTGATGCAGCGGGTGTTTCGCCTGCGCACTTGCGAGGACAGCGTGTTCAAGAACCGAAGCCGACCTTGTTTGTTGTATCAAATCAAGCGTTGTTCGGGGCCATGCGTGGGTCACATCGATGCGCTCAGTTACCGAGAAGACGTCGCCAAAGCCACTGCGTTCCTGCGTGGTGAGACCCAAGACTTGCTTGCTCAGTTGCAGACTCAAATGCTGGCGCATGCAGAAGATCTGGCGTTTGAAAAGGCGGCTGAGGTGCGCAATCAAATCGCGGCGCTGTCCAAGGTGCTTCACCAGCAATCGGTTGAGAACGTGGAGGAGACCGACGTGGATATCCTCGCGGTCACGGTGCAAGGAGGCAGGGCGTGTGTGAACCTTGCGATGGTGCGTGGCGGGCGACATTTGGGTGACCGAGCCTATTTCCCGTCGCACGTTGAGGATGCCGCCGCCTGGGGCGATTGCACGGGTGTCGATGCGATTGCACAAGCCGTCTTGCACGCCTTCGTCGCGCAGCACTACCTCCAAGTGCCAATGCCCGCGGTGCTGGTGACGTCCCATCCAATTGGCAGCGAGGTGCTCGCGGCCTTGATGGAGTCTCTCGGACAGAAGGTGCACGCGATTCATCAGCCACGGGGGCAACGCAAAGAGTGGGCCGGTATGGCGATGCAGAACGCGGAGCGGCAACTGGCTCGGTTGCTGTCAGAAGAGGGGTCTCAGCAGGCGCGCACGCGTGCTTTGGTCGAGGCATTGGATTTGACGCCAGATGACATGGCCAAAATTCGAATTGAATGCTTTGACATCTCGCATACCGCTGGTGAGGCCACACAGGCCTCGTGTGTGGTGTTCGAGAAGCATCAAATGCAGCCGGCTCAATACCGACGCTACAACATCGAAGGGATCACCGGCGGGGACGATTACGCCGCGATGCGCCAAGTTTTGACGCGCCGTTATGGCAAGGCCAATGCCGACGATGAGGTCACCAAAAACGGGGTGCCTGATGTTGTGTTGATCGATGGCGGCAAGGGGCAAATCTCCACAGCCAAGGCGGTGTTTGAAACTCTGGGCCTGGACATCTCGCGTTTGGTCGGCGTGGAGAAGGGAGAGGGGCGCAAAGTAGGGCTCGAGGAGCTGGTGTTCGCAGACGGTCGAGAAAAGGTCTATCTCGGGCACGACTCGGCCGCCTTGATGCTGGTGGCACAGATTCGAGATGAGGCCCATCGGTTCGCGATCACCGGGATGCGTGCCAAGCGTGCCAAATTGCGAACGGGCTCGAGCCGACTCGAGGACATTGATGGTGTCGGGCCCAAAAAACGGGCCGCATTGCTGCAGCGATTTGGCGGGGTTCGAGGCGTTGCCGACGCCAGCGCGCAGGACTTGCAAACCGTGCCGGGCATATCGGCTGAATTGGCTCAGTTAATCTATAAATCTCTGCGTTAACCAAGGGGTGAATCTCTGCGTTAACTGAGGAGTGGCAAGGTCATGCCGGAGACCAAACGGGGCCTTGACCTCGCGCATAATGTGAAGCCATGTACTTCACCATTCCCACCCTTCTGACTTGGGCTCGAATCGTAGCTATTCCATTGGTGGTGGGCGTCTTTTTCCTGCCGGGCATCGCCGCTGATACGCAGGACGTGATTGCCACGGTGTTGTTTGTGATTTTTGCGTTGACCGATTGGGCGGACGGCTACCTTGCCCGCAAGCTCAACCAGACGTCCGCGTTTGGCGCGTTTTTAGATCCTGTAGCTGATAAATTTTTGGTCAGCGCGTGTTTGCTGGCGCTGTTGCATTTGGGCCGAGTCCACGTGTTTGTCGCACTGATTGTGATCGGTCGGGAAATCGCCATCTCCGCCCTGCGCGAATGGATGGCCACCGTCGGTGCGCGCTCGAGTGTGGCGGTACACATGCTGGGCAAACTCAAAACGTTCACGCAAATGGTCGCGATTCCTTTCCTGCTGTTCAATGGCACGCTCTTCGGCCTGATTGATACGGCACAGTGGGGTACCGTGCTGGTTTGGATCTCGGCTGTGTTGACGGTCTGGTCCATGTTTTATTACTTGCGCAGCGCCCGTGCCGATTTGATGCGTCGCGACACCTGATGAACACCTCTTCCAGCGAGCAAGCGGAGCGCGATTCCGTCTGGCTGGCAAGCATGCCTGTCGTCTTTGTTCTGATTTGGAGCACGGGTTTTATCGTCGCGCGATTTGGTATGCCGCACGCGCCACCGTTTGGTTTTTTGGCGTGGCGCTACGCGCTTTCTGTTGTCGGTCTGATGCTTTGGGCCCTGGCGGCCCAAGTGACGTGGCCAAGTCGCGATCAATGGCGCCATTTGGGTGTGACGGGCATCTTGATGCATGCGGGTTATCTGGGTGGCGTGTGGGCTGCTGTGAAAGGTGGTTTGGGCGCCGGTTTGTCTGCCTTGATCGTTGGTTTGCAGCCTGTCTTGACCGCCATGTGGTTGGCCTATCGAGGTGGACAGATTCACCCGAGACAGTGGGCCGGTTTGTTGCTCGGACTTGTTGGCTTGGCGTTGGTGATTGGGGATCGCATGGGCCAAGGTGTCGTGACGTTGGAAAACGGTGCATGGATCTTGCTGGGCTTGTTCAGCATCACAGCGGGCACGCTTTATCAAAAGCGATTTGTGAAGCCCTGTGATGTGCGCGGTGCCAACGCGTTGCAGCTCAGTGCCGCGCTGCTCGTGACCTTGCCCCTGGCCTTTTGGGAGTCAGAGGCCGTGCGTTGGAATGCGGAGTCTGTGGGGGCAATGGCTTGGTCTGTATTGGCCTTGACCATGGGGGCGAGCTCTTTGCTTTACATGCTGATTCAGCGCGGTGCGGCCACGTCGGTGGCTTCGCTGATGTATTTGGTACCCCCGTGCACAGCCCTGTTGGCGTGGCTGTTGTTTGATGAGCCGTTGGGGTGGCGCGTCTTGATCGGCGTTGCTGTCACGGCATGGGGCGTGTGGTGGGTCGTTAGGAATGGAACCAAGTAAATGACACAAAAAATTGCAGTGATTGCTGGTGATGGGATCGGCGTGGAAGTGATGCCCGAAGGTCTGCGCGTGCTCGAAGCGGCATGCGATCGCTTCAACATTGAGCTGGCATTCGATCACTTTGACTTCTCGAGTTGGGCCTACTACGAAAAGCACGGCAAGATGTTGCCCGACAACTGGAAGGATTTGATCGGTGGCCATGACGCTCTCTTTTTCGGCGCTGTCGGCTGGCCTGAAAAAATCCCAGATCACGTCTCGTTGTGGGGCTCATTGCTTTTGTTTCGCCGGGAATTCGATCAGTACGTCAATTTGCGGCCGGCTCGCTTGATGCCTGGCGTCACAGCCCCGGTGGTGCGGCGCGATGGCAGCGCGCGCCAGCCCGGCGAAATTGACATGGTTATCGTTCGCGAAAACACCGAGGGTGAGTATTCGGCGGTCGGCGGGCGCATGTTTGAAGGCACGCCACGCGAAATCGTCATGCAAGAAACAGTGATGAGTCGCCACGGCGTTGACCGCGTTTTGCGGTTTGCATTCGAAACAGCTCGGAGCCGACCGAAAAAGCATCTCACGAGCGCAACCAAGTCGAATGGCATCGCGATCACCATGCCGTATTGGGATGAGCGGGTGGCGGCGATGGCGAAAGAATATCCCGATGTGACCGTCGACAAATTTCACATCGACATCTTGACTGCACACTTCGTCCAACGCCCTGAGTTTTTTGATGTGGTGGTGGCTTCTAATTTGTTTGGTGACATCCTCAGTGACCTGGGGCCTGCATGCACAGGCACGATTGGCATTGCACCCAGCGCAAACTTGAACCCGTCTGGTGAATGGCCTTCACTGTTTGAACCTGTCCACGGTTCTGCGCCAGATATCGCGGGCAAGGGTGTTGCCAATCCGATCGGTCAAATTTGGTCGGCGGCTCTGATGCTGCAGCATCTGGGACACCCCGATGCCCACGACGCCATTCTTTCGGCCATTGAGTCTGTCTTGGCACCTGGCAGCGGTGCGCCAATGACGCCGGATTTGGGTGGGAAGGCATCGACCATCGATGTCGGGCGGGCCATTGCGCAAGCCTTGTAATTTTTGCGTAGATTAAATATGTACAATCGGCGACGCTTTGCGAGGATAAATGGTTCCGGCGCCCTGAATATCAAGGAAGTTGGAATCAAAGTATCGGCATAGTGCGCCCAGTGCACTTGACATGGCGATGGCGGGGGGATCAAATCTCAACGCTGCGCGAGTCGCCGAAGTTTTTTGGGTCTAGTGGCGGTCTTCATTGGATCAGCAAACAAAATGAATAAACAGTCGGTTGTACCCCGCAGCCGCGAATAGGAGCTCTTGTGAACAAAGCAGAATTGATCGAAATCATCGCGTCCGAAGCGGACTTGTCGAAAGCCGCAGCTGGTCGCGCACTGGACGCTGCCGTTGCCGGCATCACCAAGGCATTGAAAAAGGGCGACTCCGTGTCGTTGATCGGTTTTGGTACTTTCGCCGTTGGCAAGCGCGCAGCGCGCAACGGGCGCAACCCCCAAACCGGCGATACAATCAAGATCAAGGCCGCCAAGGTGCCTAAATTCCGTCCTGGTAAGGGGCTGAAGGACACGATCAACGGCGTCAAAAAGAAATAATTTGGATTCAGTGGGTGCTTAGCTCAGTTGGTAGAGCGGCGCCCTTACAAGGCGTAGGTCGGCGGTTCGAGACCGTCAGCACCCACCATTGATATTCAGCAAAAAGCCCGCAGTCGCGGGCTTTTTGATTGGCGCTGCCGGCGCCAGCATCCGCCAAGTGCATTCACTTTCCTTCGAACTTGCCCTGGCGCTTTTCAAGCAAGGCAGCAACCGCTTCCTCGTGATCCCGCGTGTGGTGTGCCAAAGCCTGCATGGATGCCGACAATTCCAGTAGCGCGTCGAGGCTTTGCTGCTGGCCCTCACGCAGCAACCGCTTGGTCATGCGCAACACGTCGGGGGGGTTGCAAACAATGCGGTTGGCCAATTGGCGGGCCGCATCCATCAGCGCCTCGGGCGCCACGACTTGGGATACCAAGCCCCATTGCAGGGCGGTTTGCGCATCAATCGCATCCCCGGTGAATGCCATTTCACTCGCGCGAGCCATACCCACTGCGCGCGGCAAGAGCCAAGCGCCACCGTCTCCGGGAATGATCCCGACTTTGACAAAGCTCTCCGCAAACACGGCACGCTCCGAGGCGATGCGCATGTCACACATACAGGTCAAATCACATCCTGCGCCGATCGCGGGGCCGTTCACAGCGGCAATGGCGGGCACTTCTAGCGTGGCCATGGCTTTGGGAATCCGTTGGATACCGTGCCGATAGCCTTGGCGAATTTGGGCTGGTGTGCCGCCAAACATGCCAGTTCGATCTCGCATGTGCTTCACGTTCCCACCCGACGAAAATGCGCTTCCAGCGCCAGTCAAGATCACCGCACGCACCTCAGTGTCTTGGTTGATGCGCTCAATGGCCTCCTCAAACGCTTCAATCATTTCAGGTTCTGAAATCGGATTGCGGGTCTCAGGGCGATTCAAGGTCAAGGTGACGGTGTGGTCCTGAAACTCATATAGCAGTGGGGACGTCATGGGGTGTGCTCCAGTCTGGAATGTGAAAAGTGCCCCCAATTGTGACGCTGGACTTGCGCGCCGCGTGCCGCCAAGGCGCCAAGCCTGTGCGGAGAAAAAATCAGTGGATAATCACAGGCTTGCCGCACCAAAGCGGCTGTTGTTCAGTTTCAGCTAGAAAGCGCACGCGCATGTTTGAGTCAATCCGCAAAAACACCCGAATCATGGCCTTGCTATTGGGCATCGTCGTTATCCCGGCGTTCGTTTTGGTTGGGGTCAATGGCTACAACCAATACAACGAGCGCAGTGAGCCTGTGGCCGAAGTCGGGACCAGCACGATCACGCGCCAGCAGTGGGAGCAAGCCCACCAAGCCGAAATTCAACGCATTCAGCTTTCTGCACAAAATGTGGATCTCAAGTTGTTGGACAGCCCCCCTGCGCGATACGCGACGCTTGAGCGCATGGTTCAAGAGTTGGTGCTGACAACGGCCCGTGACCAAAAGTTGTTGACGGTGAGCGATCAGCAGCTCGCACAAGCCTTGGTGCAGCAGCCCGTGATCGCATCCCTGCGTGGCCCAGATGGGAAACTGGATTCGCAAAAGTACAGCGACCTGCTTGCAGCGCAAGGTTTTACCCCCGCCTCGTATGAGGCCAGTTTGCGCGCCTCGTTGGCCACCGACATGGTCACGCAAGTGGTCACGGGCACGACGGTCGTCAACGCCAAAGTAGAAGACCCCATGTTGCAGGCGTTTTTCCAGCGTCGCACCGTGAGCTTGAAATCTTTCAACCCTGCTGATTTCAAGGGGTCACAGGTTGCATCAGAAGCCGACGTCAAGGCGTTCTACGACAAGAACCCCGAGCGCTTCCAAGCGCCTGAGGTGGTGGACATTGAGTATGTCGTGTTGGATCAAGCAAAAATTGCAGAGGGCATCAAAATCGACGAGGCCGAGCTCAAAAATTACTACGAACAAAACAAGCAACAATTTGTGGCGCCTGAGCGGCGTCGGGTTCGCCATATCCTGATTGAATCAGGGGCAGACGAGAAAGCGAAAAGCGCAGCCAAGGCCAAGGCAGCCGCCTTGCTTGCACAGCTGAGGGCCAAACCAAGCTTGTTTGCTGAATTGGCAAAGAAAGAGTCGCAAGATCCTGGCAGCGCAGCGCAAGGGGGTGATTTGGGTTGGGTCGATCGCGGCGCCATGGTCAAGCCTTTTGAGGATGCTGCGTTCAAGTTGGGTCAAGGGCAAATATCGGAGTTGGTCGAAACAGAATTCGGATGGCATATCGTTGAAGTCACGGCCATTGAGTCTTCTCAGGCTAAGCCCTACGAGGCCATGAGATCGCAACTGCTGGCAGACGTTCAAAAGGGCAAAGCCCGCAGCCGTTACGCCGAGTTGGCCGAAAAATTTTCAAATATGGTCTACGAGCAAGCGACTTC
>JALQVJ010000181.1 GCA_023260355.1 Burkholderiaceae bacterium
AAATTTTGAACAAAAAACCCCGCCGGAGCGGGGTTTTATTGCTCATCAACCGATCACAGCTTGGCTTGCTGCATGTAGCGGTCGAACGTACCTTCGGTCAGACGGAACCACAAGTTTTGGTCACGGCGGAAGGCTGCGTAATCAGCGTAGATCTTCTTCCAGTCTTCGTTGGTGTCGCTGAGTTCGTCGTAAGACTTCATGGCCGCCTTGAATGCGGTGTCCATCACGTCCTTGGGCAGCTGGCGCAACTTGGTGCCAGAGGCCACCAGTTCCTTCAGTGCCTGGGGGTTGCGTGCATCGTACATCGCCATCATGTTGTCGTGCGCATAGGTTGCTGCAGCCTTCACAATGGCTTGGTACTCTGGAGACAGCTTGTTGAACGCGTCCTTGTTGATCAACACGTTCAACTCAGGACCGCCTTCCCACCAGCCGGGATAGTAGTAGAACGGCGCCACTTTGTTGAAGCCCAGCTTCTGGTCATCGTAGGGACCGACCCACTCGCAAGCGTCGATGGTGCCTTTTTCCAGTGCTTGGTAGATTTCACCGCCAGGCACGTTTTGGGGCACAGCGCCGATGGCCTTCATGATGGTGCCACCGAAACCGCCGATGCGCATCTTCAAGCCTTGGATGTCTGCCATGCTCTTGATCTCTTTGCGGTACCAGCCACCCATCTGGGCGCCCGTGTTACCAGCAGAGAAATGCACCATGTTGTACTTGTCGTAAAACTCGGCCATCAGCTTGTTGCCGTTGCCATGGAACATCCATGCAGTGCGCTGGCGTGCGTTCATGCCGAAGGGAATGGCACAGCCGAGTGCAAAAGCGGGGCTCTTGCCAAAGAAGTAGTAAGGAGCGGTGTGGCAGCACTCAACCGTGCCGTTTTGCACAGCATCGACCACGCCAAATGCGGGCATCAGTTCACCGCCAGCGTGGGTGGAGATTTGAAACTTGCCGCCGGTCATCTCACTGACTTTTTGCGCGAAAACTTCCGCGCCGCCATAGATGGTGTCCAAAGCCTTGGGGAAGCTGGAGGCCAAGCGCCAACGCACAGTCTCACCCGTGTGCACAGCGGGCGCAGCGGGTGCTGCTGCCGCGGGTTCTTTTTTCTCACCGCATGCGGCCAGAATGCCGGCTGCACCAGCCACGGTGGTGGCAGCCAAAATTGAACGACGATCCATGTAGGTTCTCCTCATTTGTTGATCTAACGTTGCCCACCCAGCAAGCTTTTGGGGCAGCGAATCATTTTAAGCACGGATTTGGAACGTTTTGTTGCGCCCGTCTTGAATCAAGGGCAAACCCTTAGGGAGAATAATTCACACCGGGTTGAAAAAACGCTCACGGATCGAGGCCTCAATGCCTCGCGCGCCCAAGCCCACGCCCTCCAACAACTTGGCTGGGTCACCGTGCTCGATGAAATGGTCGGGCAAGCCCAGTTGCAGCAGCGGATGGGTGTAACGGTTTGCGCTCAACCACTCGCCGACGGCTGATCCAGCGCCGCCGGCCGATGCGCCCTCCTCCAGGGTCACAAACCCCTCGTGGCTTTGCGCCAGCTCGCTGAGCAGCGCTTCATCCAGCGGCTTCACCCACCGCATGTCCACCACGGTCAAATTCAAGGCTTCTGCCGCTTCACTCGCCGCATGCAGCAACGTGCCAAAGGCCAGCACTGCAATGCGCTGGCCCGAACGGCGGACAATGCCTCGCCCGATCGGCAATGCCTCGAGGTCATGGCCCGCTTGCGCACCAACCCCTGCGCCACGGGGGTACCTCACGGCCACGGGGTGCGCTTGTGCAAACGCGGTGCTCAGAAGCTGGCGGCACTCACGCTCATCGGAGGGCACGGCAATGCTCACATTGGGTACGCAGCGCAGAAAGGGAATATCGTAGGCGCCTGCATGGGTCGCGCCGTCCGCGCCGACCAATCCCGCGCGGTCAATTGCAAACACCACTGGCAAATTTTGGAGCGCCACGTCGTGGATGAACTGGTCGTAAGCACGTTGCAAAAAGGTGGAGTAAATCGCCACCACGGGCTTGGCGCCTTCACATGCCATGCCCGCAGCCAGCGTGACCGCATGCTGCTCCGCGATGCCCACGTCAAAGTACCGGTCGGGATACGCTTTTGAAAAGGCGACCATGCCGGAGCCCTCTGCCATCGCGGGTGTGATGGCGATCAAGCGCTCATCAGCCGCAGCCATATCGATCAACCAATCGCCGAACACTTTTGAAAACGTCGGCTTGGGCGGCGCTGTTGGCTTTTGCAAGCCGACAGCTGGATCGAACTTACCCGGGCCGTGATACGCAATCGGGTCCGCCTCAGCCAGTTTGTATCCCTGCCCCTTTTTGGTCACCACGTGCAGGAACTGGGGTCCGTCTAATTGCTTGATATTTTCAAGCGTTGGGATCAGCGAGTCCAAGTCATGGCCATCGATCGGGCCGATGTAATTGAAGCCAAACTTCTCAAACAAGGTGGCTGGCACCACCATGCCCTTGGCGTGCTCCTCAAAGCGCTTGGCCAGCTCAAAGAGGGGCGGCGCGTTTTTCAACACCCGCTTGCCCACGTCTTTGGCCGCAGCATAAAACTGGCCGCTCATCAACTGCGCCAGATATCGGTTCAGCGCACCGACGGGTGGCGAAATCGACATGTCGTTGTCATTCAAAATCACCAGCAGTTTGCAGTCCTCGACACCACCGTGATTCATCGCCTCAAACGCCATGCCGGCTGTCATGGCGCCATCGCCGATCACGGCAACACAGTGCCGGTCTGAGCCCTGCAGCTTGGCAGCAAGCGCCATGCCCAACGCGGCAGAGATGGACGTTGAAGAGTGCGCGGTGCCAAAGGCGTCGTACTCACTCTCGGTGCGCAACGGAAACCCGCTGATGCCACCGAGCTGGCGCAGCGAGTGCATGCGATCGCGGCGCCCAGTCAGAATTTTGTGCGGATATGTTTGGTGGCCCACGTCCCACACAATGCGGTCCGCCGGTGTGTTGAATACACGGTGCAAGGCCACCGTCAACTCGACCGTGCCGAGGTTGGAGCTCAAGTGGCCCCCTGTTTGAGACACACTCTCGAGCACAAAGCCACGCAATTCGTCGGCCAACTGCTGCAACTGCTCTTTGGGCAGTCCTCGCACATCAGCGGGGGACTCGATGCGGTTCAATAATTCGTAACTCATCCGATTCACTTTCAATTTGTGCGAACGATGACCTGCTCGGCCAAGGCTTCAAGCGCTCGTGTCTCGCGCAAGCCGCTTTGCGCCAATGCCTGCACCGCTTGATCATGCAAGTCGCGGGCATAAGCCCGCGCGGCGTCCAGCCCCAAGAGTGACACAAACGTGGGCTTGTTATGGGCGGCATCTTTGCCAGCGGTTTTGCCAAGCTGCTGAGAATCGGCTGTGACATCCAGTACATCGTCGATGACTTGAAACGCCAAGCCGATGCGCGTGCCGAACGCGTCCAATGCCTGCACTTGTTCCGGGGTGGCCAGCGCAGCGTGTGCGCCGAGCGAAAGCGCGCAGCGCAACAACGCGCCGGTCTTGCCGGCATGCATATGCTCCAATTCCTCCAGGCTCAATGGCATCCCCACCGACGCGATATCAATGGCCTGTCCGCCGCACATGCCCATTGCACCGGCAGCGCGCGACAGCGCGCGGCACCATTGGACTTGTATCGCCGGCGCCAGTCCGACGTCAGCGCTCAGCAACTCGAACGCAAGTGCTTGGAGCGCATCCCCGGCGAGCAATGCTTGGGCCTCGCCGTATTGCACATGGGTGGTCGGCCGGCCTCGCCGCATCGCGTCGTCGTCCATACAAGGCAAGTCGTCGTGAACCAACGAATACACATGCACGCATTCAACTGCCGCCGCCGCACGCAACACGCTTTCCCGAAGCAGCGGACTTTGTTGCTCAGTGGCGAGCCCGCTGATGGCCTCGCCTGCAGCCATAGTCAACATGGGACGCATGCGTTTGCCGCCGGCCAATGCCGCATAGCGCATCGGCTCGAGCAGCGAAGGTGGCGCGTTGATATGGATGAACTGATCGAGTGCGAGCTCGAACTCATCGAGGCGCTGCTGCCGCCAAGTACTGAACGCCCAAGCACTCATGCCTGTGCATCCCAGGCCTTCAACTGGCCGGCCTCCAATACCTTGATTTGCTGTTCAACAGATTGCAAACGGCTTTGGCAATGTGCCAATAACTCTGCGCCGCGGGCATAGCTGGCCATCAATTGCTCCAGCGGCATCTGGCCCTCGTTCAACGCGTCGACCAATTGCTCGAGCTCCTCCATCGCTTGCTCATAGGTCAGCGTGTCGACTGCAGGAGCGTCAGCTTTTGTCTTCTTGGTCATTTCGGCGGCATCCCTTTGGAATATGAGGTCGTATGCAATGCTTTCACTCGCTATTTTAGGTCCGTGTTCTCACCCCAGTTCGCCGCTCATTTCGCGTGCCGCGGCACATCGGTCTGCTTCGGTTGACGCACTGAGGCCACAGAAAAGAGCAAGGAAAACATTGTGGGTACAATTCGCGGTTCACTTTCGCCAGTTAGCGGAGACGGGCATTGATCCCAGCGACCGTGACACTGTTTTACCGCCCTGCCCCTTCATAGGGGGAGACTTATCAGGATAACCATGTCTGATTTAAGCCTTCAGCTCCAGCAGGCCAAGAGCCAACTCCCTGTCCGGTCCTATTTCGACGAAGCGCTGTTCCAGCGCGAAATGGAGACCATCTTTGCCAACGGCCCTCGTTACGTTGGACACGCCTTGAGCGTGCCCGAAGTGGGCGACTACCACGTGCTTGCCCACGAAGGCAATGGTCGCGCATTGGTGCGCACATCCAGTGGCATCGAACTGCTGTCCAACGTTTGTCGCCACCGCCAAGCCACCATTCTCAAAGGGCGTGGCAATTTGCAATCCAATGCTGCGGGGCACGCCAACGGACAAATCATTTGCCCCCTGCACCGCTGGACGTACAACGACAAAGGCGAACTGTTGGGCGCCCCTCATTTTTCCGAGGACCCGTGCTTGAGCTTGAAGCGCTACCCATTGCAAGAGTGGAACGGGCTGCTCTTTGAAGGTCAACACCGCGATATCCTAAGCGACTTGGAGGGGATGGGCCCCGCCGGCAACCTGAGCTTCGAGGGCTTCCAACTCGGCCATGTTGAGATGCACGAG
>JALQVJ010000224.1 GCA_023260355.1 Burkholderiaceae bacterium
GCTGGTCGAAGGCGACCACGATATTGGCTGCAAGAACGATGGCGTTGGCGCCTTCGGCCTAAAGCCAGAATGTGTGAAAAGGCCTGATCGGCAGTCGCAAAAAATGCCACTGAGAAGTGGCATTTTTATGTTTTGTGGCACGGCTTGTGGCGTGGCTTTGATGGGCCGAGCACGCCGATCGCATCAGTCCCAAGTGAGGTTATTGCAAGCCTCGCACTCGTGCTTGATCACGCCCATCCACACCAGCAAGGCGTGGATTTGACAGCCGGCGCACACGCCCAGCACAGTCTCCATCCACATGAACGCAAGACACACCCAAACCAACACCAGCGGAATCCAGCGCGGCATGTAATTGGTGGTGGTCGGCAACAACTCGGTCTGAGCCACTGCGTTGACCCAGCCCGCGAAGGTGTCGGGGTTGAAGAACACAAGGCACACAGCGATCAGCGAAGCGCCGATGGTCCATGCAAAGCGCTTGGGAATCAGGGGCTTCCAAACCGGTCGGTGGTGCCGCGCCAGCAATGTGGCGAGGTAGATCGTGGGCGACAAGCGCGACGTGGTGCGCCACATGCCAACCAGCATTTCAAACAAGGCGTAGAGCAACACCCATGTCTGTACGGTGTAGTCGTAAACCCGACGCACTGCCTCGACGTGGTAAAGAATGCGGTCATCAAAGTCCAACTCGTAGGTGTCTTTGATGTAGTTGCCAGTGACCTCCCAGTGCGATCCCCAGACGATGCTGGCCAAGGTATACGCCATGTACAGGGGAATGACGAGCAGGATGCCGGCTCGGATGCGCACCGCGACGTCATTGATCAAGAGGCTTTGATCGCCGAGCTCACGAAACCATTGTTGGCGCACCAATTGCACAGTGCCAGAGATGAAGTTGGGCATATTTGTCCCCAAAAGCGATGGATCAATGCAGAAATTCTACGCTTTTGGATAAACCCCCGGGGGTTTATTTCTGGAGGCGAATATCAGCGCTCGTCACTCAAGAAACGGGCCTTGATGGACTTGCCTTTGATGCGGCCTTGGTTCAGCGCCTTGAGGGCTTTGTGGGCGACTTCGCGTTTGACCGCCACATAGGTGGAAAAATCGTTGACGCTGATTTTGCCGACCTCGTCCCGCGTCAACCCCGCCTCAGCGCCAAGCGCACCCATGACATCGCCGGGCCGAATTTTTTCTTTGCGCCCTGCCGCCAGTTGCAGCGTGACCATGGGGGGCTGCGGGATGCCGCCTGCCTTGGCGCTCAGCGAGCTGAGCTCTTGCCACTCGGATTCACGGCCTTGCATTTGCTCGATCTTGCCGACCCAACCCATCTCGTCCATGCTGACCAGGGTCAGCGCCAGACCGTCGGCATCGGCGCGGCCGGTTCGCCCAACGCGGTGCACGTGCACCTCTGGATCGGGTGTCACGTCGACGTTGATCACAGCCGCGATGTCATCAACGTCTAGACCTCGGGCAGCCACGTCCGTCGCCACCAACACAGCGCAACTGCGGTTGGCAAATTGGATCAACACCTGGTCGCGCTCGCGCTGCTCCAACTCGCCAAACAAGGCGAGCGCAGACACGCCGTGCGACTGCAAGACAGCCAGCAAATCCCGACACTGTTGCTTGGTGTTGCAAAAAGCCAGTGCGCTGCTGGGTTGGTAGTGGGCCAGCAACTGCACCACCGCATCAAGGCGCTGCGACTCGCCGACTTGGATCATCCACTGGCGGATTTTTTTGGCCGTGTGTTGGCTCTCGACCTTGACGGTTTGCGGGTCGCGCATGAATTGCGCGGCCAGTTTGTCAATCCCATCAGGATAGGTGGCAGAGAACAGCAGGGTTTGGCGATCGTCTGGACAGCGGCGCACGACGCCAGCGATGTCGTCAAAAAAGCCCATATCCAGCATGCGATCGGCCTCATCCAGCACAACTGTTTTGACCCCACGCAGCTCCAAAGTGCCGCGCTCGAGATGGTCGCCAACGCGCCCTGGGGTACCCACCACCACGTCGGCGCCATGTTGCAGGCTTTGGATTTGGCCGCGCAAAGCCACGCCACCGCAGAGCGTGACGACTTTGGTGTTGGGCCGGGCGCGCGCCACCTTGCGGATTTCCTGTGCGACTTGGTCGGCCAACTCTCGCGTGGGACACAACACCAAGGCCTGCACATGGGTGCTTTGGGCCTGCAAGCGGTTGACCAGCGGCACGGCAAAGGCCACGGTCTTGCCGCTGCCCGTACTGGCCTGGGCCATGACATCTTTGCCCGCGAGGCTCAGGGGCAAGCTGGCCTCTTGAATGGCTGTCATGCGGGCAAGGCCCAACTGTTCAAGGTTGGAGAGCATCTCGGGCGCCAATGCGAGCGTAGAGAAAGAGCCTGAATGCGCTTCAGTGGCGGGCGAGGTGTGCGTTGTCATGGGCGGGATTATCCGCTGTAACCGCATTGAAGCTCGCGTGCTCGCGCGCCAGTCACCTGCAAGACGGCTCCGGTGGACGCTAGCGTTTTGAATAGTGGTTTTGTTTCACCCCAGCGAGGCTCGCCATGATTCAAACCCGACCGCTCTTCAAGATTCAAGTTCAAGTCCCCTCTTCAATGGATCTGGGACATACCCCGCTGGGTGCCCGCCGCATCGCCATGGTGGGTGAAGGCTCGTTTGAAGGTGAGCGTGTGCGCGGCACGGTGCTGCCCGGCCCCAACGGCGACTGGCTGCTGCAGCGCAACGACGGCGTCATGGTTTTGGATGTGAGGCTGACGCTGTTGACTGACGACGGTGCCTACATCCACATGCGCTACAACGGGCTGCGCCACGGCCCCGCCGATGTGATGGCCAAGGTCGCGCGCGGCGAGCCAGCGGACCCCAGCACGTATTACTTCCGCATCGCGCCAACGTTTGAAACGTCGTCCGAAAAGTATGCGTGGATGAACAAAATTTTGGCGGTGGGCATTGGTGAGCGCAAACCCAGTGGCCCCCATTACGACATCTTTGAAATTCTTTAATCAGGAGCATCGCTATGGAATTGTTTGACCTGAGCGGCCAAGTGGCCTTGATCACGGGCTCTTCACGCGGCATCGGCAAAGCCATTGCCAAGCGCATGGCCGAACATGGCGCCAAAGTGGTGGTGTCGTCGCGCAAGCTCGACGCATGCCAAGCCGTGGTCGATGAGATCAACCAGACCCACGGCGAAGAGCGGGCCATGGCTTGTGCCGCCAACATTTCTTCCAAGACCGACTTGCAGGCTTTGGTGGATGCGACGTTTGCGCGCTGGGGTCGCATTGATGCGCTGGTCTGCAATGCAGCCAGCAACCCCTATTACGGCCCCATGTCCGGCATCAGCGATGAGCAGTTTCGCAAGGTGCTGGACAACAACATTGTTGCCAATCACTGGCTGATCTCCATGGTCGCGCCGCATATGCGCGAGCGCCGTTCGGGCAGTGTGACCATCGTCTCGTCGATTGGTGGCCTGCGCGGCTCGCCCATCATTGGCGCGTACTGCATCAGCAAGGCCGCCGATATGCAACTCGCCCGCAACTTGGCGGTGGAATTCGGGCCAGACAATGTGCGGGTCAATTGCATTGCCCCGGGTTTGATCAAGACCGACTTTGCCAAGGCGCTGTGGGAGGACGAGGCACTCTTGGCTGAGCGCAATCAAACGACGCCGTTGCGGCGCATCGGCGAACCCGACGAGATCGCGGGTGCCGCGGTGTACTTGGCGTCGCCAGCTGCGCGCTTCATGACCGGGCAAAG
>JALQVJ010000332.1 GCA_023260355.1 Burkholderiaceae bacterium
AGAGATGCTGGCGAGAAGTGTTGTCGATCGTGTCATGAAGCAGCGGATCGGCGGTATCTGGGGTTGTCGTGCCTGCTTGCGCACTGATGTCCTTGGACTCAGGCGCAGCGATGTCTGCCTCAACCGCATCACCCTTGGTCGCCAAAATATCGCCCAAAGCGGGTTCGCTTTCGTGTGAAGACGGGCTTCCACTCTGATCTGCAGGTGTGCTTTGAAAAGCGGCCTCGAGAGGCGTCTTTGAAGTCTCTGTCTTGGTGTCTTCAACGCTCGGCGAAGATGGGTCCTGAGGGTAGCTTGGCAAATCAAGCGATGGCCAATTTTCTGAGACGCGGTGACTGAGTTGGGGCGCGACTTGCGGGGCAAGTGTCGGCAGCGCCAATTGCGCTGCATCAAAAACGTGTTGGCAATGCCCGCACCTCGCCCACCCCAAGGACTGCCGGATCACGTTGGGATCCAAGGACAGAGGGGTATCACACTGAGGGCACTGCACACTGAGCATGGTGATTCCTTATTCCGCCAACTTGGCGCCCATGAGCACCCAGCCGTCCTCTTCGTCGAGCACTGAGAGCGCGACATGCGGTGCGTAGGCCTCTTTCAACTCATCGGCCTGTCGGCTCAGAATGCCCGCCAGAATCAAATGTCCTTTGGACGCGATGTGACCACACAGCAACGGTGCCAATACCTTCAGCGGTGTGGCCAGAATGTTCGCCACGACGAGGTCATAGTGACCTTGAGCCAAATCGGGGAGACCAGCATTGAGCACAACTGAGTTGGTTTGCGCGTTATCCAGTGTCGCCTTGACCGCCTCCGGGTCTATATCGACAGCATCAATGTCTTGAGCCCCCATTTTTGCAGCAGCCATGGCCAAAATACCAGATCCACAACCGTAATCAAGGACGCGCTGTTGATGCAACGGCCGTGACGCAATCCAGCGCAGGCACATGCGCGTGGTGGGGTGGGTGCCCGTGCCAAAAGCCAGGCCAGGATCAAGTCGCAGCGCAGTCACGGCTGCCGCGGGCGGCTCATGCCAAGACGGAACGATCCAAAATGTGGGTGTGATTTCAACGGGCTGAAATTGAGACTGCGTGAGTCGCACCCAGTCTTGCTCAGGGACCTCGCGCAGCTCGAAGCGCTCTGCATGCGCAAAAAAATCTTGCGCCTCAAGCAGCGCCTGAGCACCTTGGGCAGCCTCGGCAGAGGCGAATAGCGCGCTGATGATCGATCGATTCCATCCGCCTTCGGGTGGTGGCATACCAGGCTCGCCAAAGAGGGGTTGCTCGGCACTGGTGTGGGCATCGGCATCCTCGACCGACACGCTGAGCGCATCGAGGGCATCTAGTGCGTCGCTGAATGTCTCTACCCAATCGTGCGGAACAATGGCGCGCAGTTCAATCATGTTGATCAGCCTCGCTGGTGACTGGCGAGCCACTCTTCTAAGTAGTGAATGTTTGTGCCACCAGCTGCAAATTTGGCGTCGAGCATCAACTCTCTATGCAGCGGGATGTTGGTTTGGATGCCTTCAACCACCATCTCGGACAGAGCTGAGCGCATGCGTGCCAAAGCCATTTCGCGCGTATCGGCGTGCACGATGAGCTTGCCAACCATGGAGTCGTAATGCGGCGGCACCATATAGTTGTGGTACACGTGCGAGTCGACGCGCACACCGGGCCCACCCGCGGCATGCCAACCTGTGATGCGGCCAGGCGAGGGCATGAAATTGAAGGGATGCTCTGCATTGATGCGACACTCCATCGCATGGCCATGGATGGTCACTTGCTTTTGGGTCAGCGACAGCTTGTTGCCGGCCGCCACAGAAATTTGTTCGCGCACGATATCGACGCCAGTGATCATTTCCGTCACAGGGTGCTCGACTTGCACTCGGGTGTTCATTTCGATGAAGTAGAACTCACCGTTCTCATAAAGAAACTCAAAAGTACCAGCACCACGATACCCAATCTTGCGACAAGCCGCTGCACAGCGCTCGCCAATTTTCTCGACCAATCGGCGGCTGATGCCTGGTGCGGGGGCTTCCTCAATGACCTTTTGGTGCCTGCGTTGCATAGAGCAGTCGCGCTCACCCAAATAGATGGCGTTGCGATGCGTGTCCGCGATCACCTGAATTTCTACATGGCGAGGGTTTTGCAAGAACTTTTCCATGTAGACGGCAGGATTGCCAAACGCCGATCCCGCCTCGGTTTTTGTGGTCTGAACCGCATGCAACAAGGCGGCCTCTGTGTGGACCACGCGCATGCCACGGCCGCCGCCGCCGCCTGCTGCCTTGATGATGACTGGGTAGCCAATAGCCTTCGCGATCTTTTTGATTTCGGCGGGGTTGTCCGGCAACTCACCCTCTGATCCGGGCACTGTCGGGACGCCTGCTTTGATCATGGCCCTCTTGGCAGACACCTTGTCACCCATCAAGCGGATGGACTCGGCGGTGGGGCCAATGAAGGTAAAGCCACTCTTTTCGACGCGCTCCGCAAAATCAGCGTTCTCACTCAAAAAGCCATACCCGGGGTGAATGGCTTCAGAGTCTGTGACCTCGGCCGCCGAGATCAACGCTGGCATATTCAGGTAGCTCTGCGCGGATGCGGCCGGACCGATGCAAACGGCCTCGTCGGCCAACTTCACATATTTCGCTTCGCGGTCGGCTTCGGAGTAGACCATGACGGCCTTGATGCCCATTTCGCGGCAGGCGCGCTGAATTCTCAGGGCAATTTCGCCGCGGTTGGCGATGAGGATTTTTTTAAACATGTGGCTTCATTTCCTGGAGGGGAAACAGGCTTCGCGCCTGCGGGACGCACAAGGCGTCGTGGCGAAAGACAATCGCGCGGCGCATCACTCGATGATGAACATCACTTGGCCGAATTCGACCGCATCACCGTCATTCACTTGGATCGCTTTGACCACGCCTGCGCAGTCCGACTCGATTTCGTTGAGGATTTTCATGGCCTCAATGATGCAAAGGCGATCACCCACCTTCACCGTGCTGCCAACCTCCACAAACGGAGCTGATTCTGGGTTGGGTGCGCGATAGAACGTGCCGACCATCGGAGACTTGACCGCCTGTCCCGATGGCTCAGCGGGCGCTGGGCTCGGCTCGCTGGCAACAGGCGCTGCAGCCGCAGGCGCGGGCGCTGCGGGTGCAGGCGCCACAGCGACTGGGGCCGCCACAGTGGCCACTGCCTGGGGCGTTGCTTTCACGATGCGCACCTTCCCCTCGGCTTCGGTGATTTCCAACTCCGAGACATTGGAATCGGAAACCAAGTCAATCAGTGTTTTGAGTTTTCGCAAATCCATGAGCTGCTCCTCGCCTGTGTGGCAAATCTAGTCGGTAAGTCGTTCGGGCGCTCATGCGAAATTCGGGCCGCTAAACCCGGTTTCGCCGCACACGCCCAGCAGACGCGAGTGTAGCCCCAAACCGAGGATCATCATGTATTTATCAAAAATTAATAACAGTTAAGAACAGTTAGCCCATGTAAACCAGCGCAGAGAGCTTGTGTCGGGCTTTCTCGAGTCTCCTCGCTGGGATGCGATAGATCGACCACAGCTTGCGTGTGTCATGCGACCTTGCTGAGCCAATCCGCTAGGTCCAATTCGCTTAATTTACCAACTTTTGCATACATTTGAGCGCCATTTTGATCGAAAAAGACGCTGTACGGCAAGCCTCCGCCTTGATTTCCCAAAGACTTGGCTAGGCCAAGACCAGCGGCCCCGGCCATGGCGATGGGGTAGGTGACGGGCGTTTGTTTGAGAAAGCGTTGCACAGCGGGCGGTTGGTCAATCGCCAACCCGAGAACGTTGACACCGCGTCGATTGGCGTCGAAAAAATTGCTGATCATGGGCATTTCTTCCACGCAAGGCGGGCACCATGTTGCCCAAAAATTAAGCAATAGAGGGCGCCCTGCCAACTGCTTCATCGGCATATCCACACCCTCGGGAGAACGAAAAACGGACGCCCATAGCTCTGCCGATGCGCCACTGACGGGCGCTTGCGGCGCCCACCTGCGCCAACCCAGTGCGGCACCTGCAACCGCCGCCAGAGCCCCAGCTCCCCATATCAGCGCGTTTCTTCTGGTATCACTCATGATTTTCCTTCTTGATCAATTGGCGCAATGCCGTGGCATCGCCACGTGGCGCTTGTCCGTCCTTCTGTGATTTCAAGGCGCCCCGGATGTCATCGGCATCATGCAAGCTCATCACAACAGCCACGCCATGATGCCAGCCCTCTGGCTTTTCCAAGACGACGAGTTGGGAGATATCTTGACCTTTGGCATTGGTCGCTTGACCGACATCGAAGGCCACACCCTGATTGAGGAGGTCAATTTCGGGCATCTTGGGGTCGTCACAATAGAGATCGAGATGGATGTCGCTCCACTGTGTCCCAATGCCGAGCCAAATGGCACCGGTGATGTGCGGGCGGTAGGCTGCCATCCTGTCCATCCAAACCAAAGCCACCTGCATCAACTGGCGCTGAATTTCCGCTTGGTCGGCTCCCCCAAACAGGGCAATGTGCTCGCGCACGGCCTGCAAAACCAAATTGTTGTCCGGCAGGTCGACTCGGCGACTCAGCCCGAGGGACTCGGCCGCATGGCGCTTTGCAGCACCCCAGGCCATACCTTCGTCAACGATGTGTTGCGCTGCCAGTTGCGCGATTTCCCATTTGCTATCCATGCGCTGGATTGTGCCCGGTTCGTGAAGGGCGAGAGCAAGCAGGGGCACCTACAATACCGGCCATGCACGTACACATTCTGGGCATTTGCGGCAGCTTTATGGGTGGTTTGGCTGCATTGGCAGTGGAGGCCGGTCATCGCGTGACGGGTTGCGATGCCGCAGTTTATCCGCCGATGAGTGACCAACTGCAGCGCCTGGGCATCGATCTGATCGAAGGTTACGGGCGTGAACAGTTGGCGCTCGAGCCCGACATCTTCGTGGTGGGCAATGTGGTTTCGCGGGCGCTGAACGCCAACGGCGAGCCTAAATTCCCATTGATGGAAGCGATATTGAACGAGGGCAAGCCCTATACCAGTGGTCCGCAGTGGCTGGCTGAGCATGTGCTTCAAGGTCGACATGTGTTGGCGGTCGCTGGCACGCACGGCAAGACAACCACCACAGCCATGTTGACCTGGATCCTCGAGCACGCAGGGCTGAACCCCGGATTTTTGATCGGAGGGGTTGCACAAAACTTTGGGCAATCGGCGCGGCTGGGTGGCAGCATCGGCGGTGATCGTCGGCCCTTGTTTGTCATCGAGGCAGATGAATATGACACGGCATTCTTTGACAAACGCAGCAAATTTGTTCATTACCGTCCTCGCACAGCGATCTTGAACAACCTTGAATTTGATCACGCAGATATCTTTGACAATTTGGCCGCGATCGAGCGACAGTTCGCCCACTTGTTGCGGACAGTGCCCTCGGCAGGCTTGGTCGTGTCACATGATGAGACGCCTGCCTTGGAGCGGGCGATTGCGCAGGGCGTCTGGGCACCAGTACACCGCTTTGGGGGCAGCCAGAGCGATTGGACAGCCGAAGGCCCGGACCATGCGTTTGATGTGTGTCACCGCGGACAGGTGGTGGGTCACGTGGCCTGGGATATCCAGGGGAGGCCCAACCAAGACAACGCCCTGGCCGCCATCGCTGCGGCGGCGCATGTGGGCGTGTCTCCTTCACAAGCTGCGACAGCGTTGGCTGAGTTTAAAAACGTCAAACGCCGCATGGAGTTGCGCGCTGAAGTGGCCTACAAAGGTGGGACAGTTCTCATTTACGACGATTTTGCCCATCACCCCAGCGCGATTGCGACGACCTTGTCGGGGCTGCGAACCCGCCTGGACCGCGAGCCATCAACCGCGCAAGCCCGGATCCTGGCCGTGTTTGAGCCCCGCAGCAACACCATGAAAATCGGCACCATGAAAGCCCAGCTGCCTGATGCGTTGGCTGGTGCGAATCTGGCGATTTGTCATACCGGTGGCTTGACATGGGACGCTGCAGAGGCCTTGGCGCCTCTGGGCGCCAAGGCGATTTGTGCCCATGACATCGAAGCCACCGTGGCTGCTGTTGTTGCGCATTTGCAGCCGGGAGATCGCCTCGTGTGCATGAGCAATGGCGGATTTGGGGGCATTCATGATCGCCTGAAGGCGGCTATAGAGGCCACCCAGGCGATCTGAGCTGTTAGCGTCCCTTGCGTCGCGCCTTGATTGCCGCATCGAGGATTTCAATCACGCGGACAGAGTCGTCCCAATCGATGCACGCATCCGTGATGCTTTGGCCATACGTCAGATTCTCAGCGTTGTCCTTGCCGGGCGTGAATTTTTGGGCGCCGCCTTTGATGTGGCTCTCCACCATCACACCGAAAATTTGGTCTGAGCCACTGGCCAATTGAGCGGCCACGTTTTGCGCCACATCGACCTGGCGTTCGTGTTTCTTCTCGCTGTTGGCATGAGAAAAATCCACCATGAGGCGAGCAGGCAATTTCGCTGCAGACAGCTCGCCACAAGCCGCCTTGACGCTGTCGGCGTCGTAGTTGGTCGATTTGCTCCCACCTCGCAGAATCACGTGGCAGTCCTTGTTGCCGTTGGTGCGAACGATGGCCACTTGGCCGTTCTTGTGCACCGACAGGAAATTGTGTCCACGTGCGGCAGCCTGGATGGCATCGGTCGCAATTTTGATATTGCCGTCGGTGCCATTTTTGAAACCGATAGGAGCTGAAAGGCCAGAGGCAAGCTCTCTGTGAACTTGGCTCTCCGTGGTGCGGGCGCCGATTGCGCCCCACGAGATCAGGTCACCGATGTACTGAGGCGAAATCGTGTCCAGGAACTCACTGGCGGCTGGCAGGCCGAGGCGATTGATCTCGATCAGCAATTGACGCGCGATGCGCAAGCCCTCATCGATGCGGAAGCTCTCATCGAGGTACGGATCGTTGATCAGCCCCTTCCAGCCCACCGTGGTCCGAGGCTTTTCAAAGTAGACGCGCATCACAATTTCCAGGGTCTTGCCGTATTGCTCCCGCAGGGCCACCAAGCGGCGGGCATAGTCCAGCGCCGCTGCCGGGTCATGAATTGAGCAGGGGCCCATGATCACGAGCAGGCGATCGTCTTTGCCAGCGATTTGTTGGCGGATGGCTTTGCGGGTGTTTGCGATCAAGCGCTCGATGGGCGTGCCTTTGATCGGGAAAAAGCGAATCAGATGTTCAGGTGGCGGTAGCACAGTGATGTCCTTGATGCGTTGGTCGTCGGTGTCGCTGGTTTTTTCAGCACCTGGATACCAAGGGTCCATCGTTGATTTGGTGGTCATGTGTAGCTCCTGAAAATGGGTGGTTCGATTGCGCAAAAAAAAACCGCCGGGTCCCGGCGGTTTGTTGTGTGAGGGTTTTGTGTTTGCGTCTTGCCCTCTCAACCGCCGGTGAAGCGTGAGATCCAAAAATAGACAAAGAAGAAACGTTGACTCAACATGTTTCGAAATGTATCACAGTCTCGATGACACCAATCTGACACTGTTTCACAAGTGCACAGCAGATCAAGCGGTGCCGCCGACGGTCAAAGCGTCGATGCGCAGGGTGGGCTGACCCACGCCAACCGGGACGCTTTGGCCCTCTTTGCCGCATGTTCCTACGCCGCTGTCCAGTGCCATGTCGTTGCCAATCATTGAAACGCGCGTCAAGGCATCCGGGCCGTTGCCGATCAAGGTCGCGCCTTTGACGGGGTACATCAATTTGCCGCGCTCGACCCACCACGCTTGGCTGGCTGAAAAAACAAACTTGCCTGAGGTGATGTCGACTTGACCCCCACCAAAATTGGTCGCGTACAAGCCTTTGTCAATGCTGGCGATAATTTCTTCGGGCGAATGGTCGCCGTTGAGCATATAAGTGTTGGTCATGCGAGGCATCGGCACATGGGCATAGCTCTCTCGCCGCCCGTTGCCTGTGGCACCCGTATTCATCAGTCTCGCATTCATGCGGTCCTGGATGTATCCCACCAAAACGCCATCCTCAATCAGCACATTGCGCTGCGTGGCGTTGCCTTCATCGTCGATATTCAACGAGCCTCGGCGATTCGGCAGCGTGCCATCATCGAGCACCGTGACACCTTTCGCCGCGACGCGTTGGCCAATGCGTCCGGAAAACGCACTGCTCCCCTTGCGATTGAAATCGCCCTCCAAGCCGTGACCGACCGCTTCGTGCAGCAGCACGCCCGGCCAGCCTGGGCCAAGCACGACCGCCATCTCACCGGCAGGCGCGGGGCGACTGTCGAGGTTGGTCAACGCCGCTTGCACCGCCTCTTGCACGTACTGTTCAATCAACGCGTCACTGAACATATTGAGACCCAAGCGCGCACCGCCACCGCTGGAGCCCACTTCGCGGCGCCCTTTGTGTTCTGCAATCACTGTCACCGAGAGCCGGCTGAGTGGCCGCACATCGGCTGCAAGCAAACCGTCGGCCCTGGCCACCATCACCACGTCGAACTCGCATGCCAAGCCAGCCATGACTTGAATGATCCGCGGGTCTTTGGCCTTGGCAATGCGCTCAACCTTGCCCAGCAACTCCACCTTCTCGGTGTTCGTGAGGCTGTCAATTGGGTCCAGTGGTGCATACAAGGCGTGGGCTTGAACTTGAGGCTTGCGGCGTGGCACGGCCACACGCGCACTTTGTCCTTGTGCCGCGATTGTGCGGACGGTTTTTGCGGCATCTTCCAGAGAAGCCCAGGACAAATCGTCGGAGTAGGCGAACGCTGTTTTTTCCCCGTGTATCGCCCTGACGCCGACGCCTTGGTCGATGGAAAAACTGCCGCTCTTGACGATGCCTTCTTCAAGACTCCAGCCTTGAGACCGCGTGTATTGGAAATACAGATCTGCGTCTTCCACCCCAGACTTGCGCATCAGCTGCAGGGCTTTGGTGAGATGGGTGCTGTTCAACCCATGAGGTTCCAGCAACAAACCATGGGCGGTGTTCAAGGCGGAGATGGCGGGATCAATGGCGTTCATACTTGGCATTGTAGGCAGCCCTGACCTTGCTGGCGCATGGCCAGTGAAATGGTCTCGCGATAGCCATGGTCTTCGTCGGGGCTGGCAATTGAGCCTGCGCCAAAGACCTGCGGCAAGTTGGTGTGTGCTGATTCAACGCGGAAATGTTTGGCGAATCCAAGCCAGCATCGCGCTGTCGTCTCGCTCAGCCCACCCGGCTGCGAGCGCCGCGGCAAACGCGGCGGCAGCCCGATGGCCCATCTGCGGCGCCATGCCAGCCCGCTCAGCTGCGTCCAATGCCAGCCCTGTGTCTTTGGCCAAAAGACTCATGTGGGCTTGGACGTCATTGGCCCCCGCCAAGGCGCGATGCATCCGGTTCGAGCCGATCCAGCTCTGGCCGCTGGACTGTTCAATCACCGACAATGTGTTCTGCAGGTTCAAGCCCATGCGCTCAGCCATGACCAGCACTTCAGAGACCCCAACCAATTGAATACCTGCCAAGAGGTTGTTGACCAATTTTGTGCGTGCCCCATCACCCACACGCTGGCTGACGTGGAACACCGGGTTGGCCAAAGCATGCAAGGTGGGCTGGTGATGCGCAAAATCCGGGGCTGAGCAAGCGACCATCAGGCTCATGGTGCCTTGGGCCGCCCGGACTGGACCGCCCGACATCGGTGCATCAATGCAGCGCACACCCTCTTGCAACAATTTGTCAGCGATGGCTTGCGTGTCCTCAGGGCTGATCGTCGGGCACAACATCACGGTGTGACCAGGGCTCAATTCCCCAGCGGCGCCTTGGTCCCCCCACAACACATCGTGAACTTGTGCAGCGCTCACCACGGTGATGATCAGCAGCGCGTTGGGGGGCAATGCACGGGCCAGTTCGGCAGGTGTGGCATGCAGCGTAGCCCCTAATGCCACGCCTTCAGCCTGCCGCAGCGCATCGATGTCACAGAAGTGGGCGCTTCCGCCCAGTTCCACCCAGCGCCTGAGCATGCCCATGCCCATGTTGCCGGTGCCAATGAAGCCCAAAGGATGCGTCGGTTGAGGTGGCAGGGCGCTGGACATATTCAGCTCTTCATCAATTGGTCATATCGGCTGATGGACAGCAATATGCCCAAGGCGATGCCCAAAGTGGCCATCGCGGTTCCACCGTAACTCACGAATGGCAACGGCACACCAACCACGGGCAAGATGCCGCTGACCATGCCCATGTTGACGAAGGCATACACAAAGAAGTTCATGGCCATCGCGCCTGCCAGCACCCGCGAAAACATCGTTGGCGCCCGCGCCGCGATCCAAAGGCCGCGCCCAATCAAGAAGCAAAAAATCAACAACAGCGCAAGGACGCCGAGCAACCCGAACTCTTCGGAGAACGCGGCAAAAATAAAGTCAGTGGTTCGCTCAGGAATGAATTCGAGGTGGGTTTGCGTGCCTTGCATGAAACCTTTGCCCGTGATCCCTCCAGACCCAATTGCGATCATCCCTTGGATGATGTGAAAGCCCTTGCCCAGCGGGTCTTGGAATGGGTCCAAGAGGGTGCACACGCGTTGCTTTTGATAGTCGCGCAACACCATCCAGTTGACACCCTCTTGGCACCAAGCGTCTCCCATGATGATCAACACAATGATGCCAATCGTCGCCAGGATCAGCGGCGGTATGACCCACCGCCAACGCAAGCCAGCAAAGAAAATCACAAAGAGCCCCGAGGCCAACACCAAGAGGGCTGTACCCAGGTCGGGTTGTTTCAAAATCAGAGCCAAAGGGATCAATAGCAAGAGGGTGGCAACCCCGAAATCAAGGGGCCGCATTTGCCCTTCGCGCCGTTGAAACCACCACGCCAACATGATGGGCATCGCGATCTTGAGCAGTTCACTCGGTTGAATCGTGACGCCAATGTTCAGCCATCTTTGTGACCCATTGCGTGACAGGCCAAACAAGGCCACACCGATCAAGAGAACCACACCCACGACGTACAGCGGCACGGCCACCATGCGCAAGCGGTGGGGCGGAATCTGAGAAAAAACCAGCATCACGCCCAGCGCGACGACGAGGTTTCGGCCGTGGTCGAAAACCCGGTTGCCGTAGTCATAGCCCACGGAATACATGGTCACCAT
>JALQVJ010000333.1 GCA_023260355.1 Burkholderiaceae bacterium
CGTCGTCGTCCAGGCCAGACTGGGCATCTGCCACGGTCCAACCCAAGGCGTCATCGTCGGGCTTGAACTCGCCCGCCCAAAACAGCGCGCGCGACACAATCGGTGGCCCCAGCGTCTCAAACGCCGCCACCGCCGCAAATACGATTGAGGCGATCACACCGCCGCTTTGCGGAAAGTGCTCGACCGCCACTTGGGCCAGCCCAATCGCCATGCCCGCCATCGGGATCAACATCAACCCTGCGCTGCGATAGGCCACCTTGGGCCATCCCCAGCGGTAACCAGCCAGCGCCACGCCGCCCCACTTGGCCACTGAGCGGCTTGCGATCACCACCAGTGCGGCGGGCGCATACACCCACATCTCATGCAGGTGCAAATTGGCACCCGCATACACAAACAGCGCAATGAAAAACAGCTCCAGGGCCGTGCCAAACTCGATGTCGGCGATCAACTCCTGGCGCTCCAGACTGCGCACCACCACGCCCAACACCAGTGGCACAAACAGCGTCGACAAGTTCAGTGCCAGCGCCAGACCCAGAGCCATCATCACTGCCCCAACAATCAGCGCCAGCTGGTACTGAGGGGCAGGGCGCGTGGCCTTGGCCACATGGTGCAGCGCAAAGCCCATCAGCGCGCCCAACGCCGCCGAGCCAATGAACTGGTACAGCGGGCTGCCAATCACCGTGCTCAACGGCGCCGCATGTTGGCGATACAGCCCGGGCAGCAGCGCGGCAAACACCACAAAGGCCAACACATTGTTGAGCGCCACCAAAGTCTGCGCCTTTTGCGTGGTGGGGCCCTCGGCGTTCAACTCGTGCGCCACGTGAATCAACACAGCGGGCGAAGACGAGATCGCAATCGCAGCCACCACGCCAGACGTGATGGGGCTCAGCCCCAAGCCCAAGTACAAACCCCCGAACACCAGTGCAAACGTGGCCGAGGACTCGATCAGCGACACAAACACCAAACTCTTGTCACGGATCAACTCACGCACATCGATCGACAGCCCCAGGCGATAAAGAATCAGCGCCAGCGCAATATCCACCACCACGCTGGTGCGCTCCAGTGCCTCGACCGAAATCAACTGCAGCACCTGCGGCCCCGCGATCAAGCCCACCAGCATGAACCCCGTGATCGACGGAATCCAACGCACGCGGTGCGCCAAATAGCCACCCAGAGCGCCAAAGAACAGCAGCACGCCAAAGAAAAACATCGCGCTCGGCTGAATCGGCCAGTTCGGTAAAAAATTCATGCGGTGAAAAGTATCCGTGTCACACAACGCGCGGCCAAATCACATGGTCGCCAATCAGGGGTAGGGGACATCATGCCCAAGGCCCGCGAAAAAAATAAGTCATCCACGATGGGGCAAGGGGCATTGGGCCGCATCCGCGCACATGGCGTCCTATTGCGTCCCCATTGCGGCCTGTTGCGTTCCCATTGCGCCCCATTGCGCCCCGTGGATCAGATCAGCCCGGTACGCCAGCAGGCGTCTCACGCCAGTGCAGGCTCACCTGGCTTTGGGCGCTTGGCTTTGGGGCTGGGGCTCAGCACACAGGCCTTG
>JALQVJ010000406.1 GCA_023260355.1 Burkholderiaceae bacterium
GGCATTTGACGCTCGGCGCCACAGAAAATGCAGGCTTACAACAGACCCTTGGATGGACTCAGCTCACAGGGCTAGGTCCTCAATCGGCTGGACGTGAGAGGTCTGTAGAGCGAAGTGCCCAATCGATGTGCTCGGCAACCAACGCCGAGCTGTGTGCCAAGTCTGTGCGCAGGGCTCGCGCCATTTCCTGTCTCAGCTCCTGGGCTACATCGGTGCGGCGCAGGGCATTGCCCATGGCCACGGCCAAGTTGCGTCGCCAGCGCTCAAAACCAATGCGCCGGATGGCACTGCCCTCGGTGCGTTGCAGGAACGTCGCCTCATCCCACGCCCAAAGGGACAGCAAACTGGCATCTGACCACGGCGATCGCGTGTCAAAGTCGGGGACTTGCGCGCGCTGTGCATACTTGTTCCAGGGACACGCCAGCTGACAGTCATCGCAGCCATAAATCCGATTGCCCATCAGGGGACGCAATGCCTCTGGAATGGGCCCGGCGTGTTCAATGGTCAGATACGAAATGCACCGCCTCGCATCAAGCCGATGCGGCGCCACAATGGCGCCTGTTGGGCAAGCGGAAATGCACGCCTGGCACTGGCCGCAGTGTTCCGTGACTGGCGCAGTCCGAGGCAACGCAATGTCAACAAAGATCTCGCCCAAAAAAAACATTGAGCCGCCCTGGCGGTTCAACACCAAGGTGTGTTTGCCCCGCCAGCCTTGGCCGCTGCGACTCGCCAACTCGCACTCGAGCACGGGCGCCGAATCGGTGAATACGCGGTGCCCAAGTGGGCCAATGGCTTGCTGAATTTGATCCGCCAGCTTTTGAAGGCGCTGCCGCATGACCTTGTGATAGTCCCGCCCACGGGCGTACAAGGACACTTGGGCAGCAGCCGGATTGGCGATTCGCTGCCACTGCAGATCGACCCAATCATCTCCATGGTCTTGCGGCAGATAGTCCATGCGGGCCGTGATCACACTCAAGGTACCGGGGACCAACTCTTGCGGTCGTGCCCGGACCATACCGTGGCGCGCCATGTAACCCATCTCGCCGTGGTGGCCTTGGGCAAGCCACGCCTGAAGCCCGGGCTCAGCATCGCGCAAATCAATATCTGCCACACCGACATGGGAAAATCCCAAGGCATGCCCCCAGTCTTGGAGTTGCTTCATGGACAATGCGGGTTGCGACATGACAGCCATTGTAAAAACGAAGCGCGCGCATGACCGAGTCCGAGACCGAATTCTGCTGGCAAAGTGAGACCGATACCGAGCGGGTCGCTCAAGCATGGGCGCGCTCGACCGCCTTGGGCAACTGCACACTGGCGTTTCACGGGCCCTTGGGCGTTGGCAAAACCACATTGACACGCCATGTGTTGCGCGCTCTGGGAGTGCAAGGGCGCATCAAGAGCCCAACCTACGCGTTGGTCGAAAGTTACGACCTGGCGCCAGATTGCGGCGTGCCCGAGGCTTGGCACTTCGATTTTTACCGCCTCGACGATCCAACCGAATGGGAAGAGGCCGGGCTGCGAGACACGTTCAGTGCGCCGGGCCTCAAGATTGTGGAGTGGCTGGAAAAAGCGGGGGACCAAGCGCCCGCCGTTGACCTGCACGTCACGCTGGCATTTGGCCCTGATGAGACAAGTCGCCAAGTCAACATGCGCGCGGTGACGCCGACCGGTGTCCGCCTGATCGAGGCTCTGACGCGATGAAACGCCGCGAGGTCTTGCTCGCCGCTGCGCAGTCTGTGCCCCTGCTGTTGTTAGGTCGCGCCGAGATCGCTTGGGGTGCGACGGTCCTGGCGGTGCGCATGTGGCCAGCAGCAGACTACAGCCGCATCACCATTGAATCCGACGTCGCGCTCACCACAACCGAAGACTTTGTTCCCAACCCACCGCGCTTGGCAGTCGATATCCAGGGGATGCAACTGCAACCC
>JALQVJ010000018.1 GCA_023260355.1 Burkholderiaceae bacterium
GCCAACTGCGCGTGTTCAACGAAGTCGCCAAAAACCTGTCTTTTGTCCGCGCCGCCGAAAGCCTGCACCTGACGCCACCCGCGATCACCATGCAAGTCAAAGAGCTCGAGGGGCATGTCGGACTGCCCCTGTTTGAGCGCAACGGCAAAAAGGTCAGCCTCACGACCGCCGGCGAATACATGCTGGTTTATGCGCGCCGCATTTTGTCGACACTCAAAGACGCCGAAGACGCCGCCCTGCGCCTGCAACGCCTTGAGGTCGGGCAACTCACCATCGGCATGGTGTCCACAGCCAAATATTTCATCCCCAGATTGCTGGTTGCGTTTCGTGATGAACACCCCGGCATTGAGGTCAAGCTCGCGGTCGGTAACCGCGAGCAACTTGTGCAGATGCTGCGCGACAACGAGGTCGATATCGCCATCATGGGACGCCCTCCCAAAGACATGGCCACGCGCGCCGAGCCTTTTGCCGCACAACCCCATGTGTTCATCGCGCCGCCCGACCACCCGGTGTGCGGCATCGGTCACCCCACGCCCAGCACGCTCACACAGTTCAACTTCATTGTTCGCGAAAGCGGTTCCGGCACACGCGCGGCGATGGAAAAGTTCTTTCAGGAACACCGAAGCCACCCCACGCAAACCATGGAAATGCAAAGCAACGAAACCATCAAACAGGCCGTCATGGCCGGGATGGGTTTGTCGTTTTTGTCCTTGCACACCTTGGAGCTCGAGCTCAAAAACAAACTGGTCACCGTGTTGGATGTACCCGGCGCCCCAGTCGTGCGCGCGTGGAACGTGGTGCACACACTCAGCAAAGTGTTGTCACCCGCAGCCGAGGCGTTTCGCTACTTCATGCTGGAGCAAGGCGAGGCGTTTTTGTCTGAACACTTTGGCGACTTGATCCCCAGTTTGTTGCCTCAAGGCCAAAACACCCAAACCCGCCAGCGCCGAGCCCCAGCAAAAGCCCCCAACGCCAAATCCGCACCCAAGACCGCCAAGTCCACCAAATCCAAAGCCACGCCCAAGGCTGCCAAGACCGCCAAGCCCTAGGCAAAAGCCCATAAAAAAACCCAAGCCCTTGGTCTTCACCTCAGGCTTGGGTATCGGCACGGGTGGCCGGCAAAAACGTCTGCATGCGCGGCCTTTCACCGCGCGCGAAATCTCAGTAGTTGTAGAGCCAGGGCATATCGATCGTGGCCTCTTTGCCCATCGCCATCGCCCAGTCACGCCCTGCGGCCACCAAGCCGCTGGCATGAAAAATCATGGCATTGCGCTTGGCTCGATCTTGCACCTGGCGCACCCGCTCCCAGCGCATGCGTGCGGTCTCGCGCAGCGCGAACTTCACCGCGTGGGGGTAACGCGTCAACATCGCGCCCAACGCGTCTGCGTCCTCGATCGCCATCGCCGCGCCTTGCGCCAAATACGGCAGCATCGGGTGCGCTGCATCACCCACGTGCAAGAGGTGATCGTCATACAACTCGTCGAAACTCGACACATGCGCGCGCCCTGCCAGCGCCCACAAGCGCCAATCGGCACCCGCTGCATTGACCGCGTCAAACAACTCGCGCAGGCTGCCATGCATGCGCGCCACCCAGTGATCCACCTCGGCGCGATCACAACTTAAAGACCAGTCCTGTGTCGGCGCTCGGCTCGGGGCTTCGACCAACAGCACCATGTTGAACAGCGAGCTGTCACGCACTGGGTAATGCACCACGTGCAAGTCAGGGCCCAGCCACACACCCACATTGGGTTGGCGAAACTTTTCGGGCAGCGCCGCTGCCGGCACAAGCGCGCGGTAGGCCACATGGCCCGTCCACGTGGGCGCCACACCACCCAGGGCCTCGGTGCGGATTTGGCTCCAAATCCCCTGCGCGTTCACGATCGCATCAAAGCGCTCAAGGTAGTCGCCAAAGCCATCGCGCCACGCCACGCTACCGGTCACCTCACAATTGCGAACCGTGGCACCTGTGCGGATATCGATGTCCTCGCAGGCTTGCACAGCATCCAACAGGACCTGATGCAAATCCGCGCGATGCACCGTGTAATAGGGCGCGCCGTAGTGGGTTTTGACGCGCCCCCGCAAGCGCAGACTGCCAAGGTCCCGGCCGTCTGTGGCGCTGCGTATTTGCAACGCCTCGGGCTCTGAGGGTTGTAATGTTTTTAGGTTCAAAACGCCCCACTTCTTGAGCCGGCGCGTGGCGTTGGGGCCCAGCTGAATACCCGCCCCCACTTCGCCAAAAGCCGGGGCTTGCTCGAGCAGCGTCACGCGCAGCCGACGCTTGCCAGCCGCGTACGCCGACGCCAAGCCGGCAATGCCGCCACCCGCTACAACTAATGAGTTCGTATTCATACAACGGATTGTGCCAGCCAACCAAAGGGAATCAATCGCGGCGACAATACGCAAATGACGCAAATCAAAGCCCCAGAACTCCTACTTCCTGCAGGTTCGCTAGCAAAAATGCGCGCCGCGTACGACTTTGGCGCCGACGCCATTTACGCCGGTCAGCCGCGTTACAGCCTGCGCGCGCGCAACAACGAATTCAAGCTCGAGCAGATCGGTCAAGGCATTGCCGAAGCCCATGCGCGCGGCAAAAAGTTTTTTGTCACCAGCAACCTGCTGCCCCACAACGACAAGGTTCGCACCTACCTGCGTGACATCGAGCCCGTCATCGCCATGAAGCCAGACGGCCTCATCATGGCCGACCCCGGCCTCATCATGATGGTCCGCGAAAAATGGCCTGAAGTGCCCATCCACATCTCTGTGCAGGCCAACACCACCAACTGGGCCACGGTCAAGTTTTGGCAAAGCGTTGGCGTCAAACGCATCATCTTGTCGCGCGAACTCAGCCTCGACGAAATCGAAAAAATCCGCCAAGAGTGTCCCGACATGGAGCTCGAAGTCTTCGTCCACGGTGCCCTGTGTATCGCCTACTCAGGCCGCTGCTTGTTGTCGGGCTACTTCAACCGCCGCGACCCCAACCAAGGCACCTGCACCAACGCGTGCCGCTGGGGTTACAAAACCTACGACGGCACCGAAGACACTGACACCGGCGAAGTCCAACCCCTGCGCCTCGAGAGCGACTTTGACTTTGCCAAAGAGCAAGAGGAAGCCGACCGCATGTTCGCCTCGACCGGTGACGGCAAGCGCCACCCGGCAGCCGACAAGGTCTACCTGATCGAAGAAGTCGGCCGCCCCGGTGACCTCATGCCCATCATGGAAGACGAGCACGGCACCTACATCATGAACAGCAAAGACCTGCGCGCTGTCGAGCTGGTCGAACGCCTGTGCCAAATCGGCGTGGACTCACTCAAAGTCGAGGGCCGCACCAAGAGCCAGTACTACGTCAGCCGCACCGCACAAACCTACCGCCGTGCCATCGACGACGCCGTGGCAGGTCGCCCCTTCAACCCCGAGCTCATCACCGAACTCGACGGCCTCGCCAGCCGTGGCTACACCACCGGTTTCTTGCAGCGTCGACCCGCGCAAAGCTATCAGTCCTACGAGACCGGCAGCTCAGTGGGCACGCGCAGCCAGTTCGTCGCCGAGGTGCAAGACGAGCGCGACGGCTGGGCCCTGGTCGAGACCAAAAACAAGTTTGGCGTCGGTGACACCATCGAAGTCATCCACCCCACGGGCAACCGCAAGATCACACTCGCCGCCATGAAAAACGAGGACGGCGAACCCATCGACATCTCGCTGGGTAGCCCCACCAAAGTGTGGGTGCAACTCGACGGCCCCGCGCGCGGTGGCCTGTTGGCGCGCATGTTCTAAGCCGGTCCGCGGTCGCTGCAAAGCCACCCCAAGCCACCTTCGGGTGGCTTTTTTATGGCCAAAAATAACTAGCCGACGAACCGGCGTGACAAACCACACGCAACAACACAGTGCGTGAATCCCATTAAGTCAAAACCACCCACGCACGCATCAAGAATGGCCGCTCGTTCAAACCAAAGAGTGAGTCAGCGCCATGCGTTTCAGCCCAAAAGAGATCGAGGCGCGAGCCAAAGCCTTCAGCCTGCGATGGGCAGACGCCGCCAACGAAAAGGCCTTGGCGCAGTCGTTTTGGCTCGACTTTTTTGAAATTTTTGGCATCACCAACAAGCGCGTTAGCACGTTCGAGCACCACGTCAAAAAACTCAGCGGGCGCAACGGCTTCATAGATCTGTTTTGGCCCGGCACCTTGTTGGTCGAGCACAAGTCCAAGGGCGAAAACCTGGACAAAGCCCTCGACCAAGCCATGGGCTACATCCAAGTGCTGCCCGAGCACGAGCTGCCCGAGTTGGTGGTGCTGTGCGACTTTGCGCGGTTTCGGGTGCGCCTCATCTCTGACAAGACCCGCCTGCCAGCCCCAGGCCGCAACACCACCGACGCATCGCCAAGCGGTGCCGCCGACACCACAGACGGCGCCACAGACGACGCCACCCCGGGCATCAGCGACACCGTCGAGTTCGAGTTGCGCCACCTGCACAAACACGTGCGCTTGTTTCGCGGCCTCGTCGGACAAAAGCCCCTCACCGTCGCCCCCGAAGACCCCGTCAACATCAAAGCCGCCGAGAGCATGGGGCGCCTGCACGACGCCCTCAAGGCCGGTCACTACGCCGGCCACGACCTCGAAGTCATGTTGGTGCGCCTGTTGTTTTGTCTGTTCGCCGACGACACCGGCATCTTTCAACCCGCGCATGTGTTCCATGACTTTGTCACCGAGCACACCGCAGTCGACGGCTCCGACTTGGGCGCGCGACTGGCGCAGTTGTTCCAAACGCTCAACACCCCAGACGGCAGCGTGCCCGGCCAACCCAGCCAACGCAGCGCCCACCTTGACGACGCCTTGGCGGTGTTTCCGTACATCAACGGCAAGCTGTTTGAGGAGACCATTCGCATCGCCGACTTTGACGCCAAGATGCGCCAGGCCCTTGTCACCGCGAGCGCGTTGGACTGGTCGCAAATCAGCCCCGCGATTTTTGGCAGCCTGTTCCAAAGCATCATGGACACGCAAAAGCGCCGCGACCTTGGCGCGCACTACACCAGCGAAGCCAACATCCTCAAGGTCATTCAGCCGCTTTTCTTGGACGAGTTGCACCAAGAGTTCGAGCGCATCGCGCACAACCCCAAAGCCCTGCAAGCCTTTCACATCAAGCTGCAAACCCTCACCTTTTTTGACCCGGCGTGTGGGTGCGGCAACTTTTTGATCATCAGCTATCGCGAGTTGCGCGAGCTCGAGCTATCGGTGCTGCGCGCCCTGCACAACCTGGGTGTCAACCGGGGCCAGCTCGCGCTCGACGTCCACACCCTCATCCGCGTCAACGTGCACCAGTTCTTTGGCATCGAGATCGAAGAGTTCCCCGCGCAAATCGCCCAAGTCGCCATGTGGCTCGTCGACCACCAACTCAACCTGCGCGTGAGCGAAGAGTTTGGCCAAAGCTTTGTGCGCATCCCCCTGATCAACAGCGCCACCATTCGCCACGCCAACGCACTCACCACCGACTGGCACGACGTCTTGCCCGCGCACCAGTGCAGCTACGTGTTGGGCAACCCGCCGTTTTTGGGTAAGCAGTATCAGAGCGCGAATCAGAAAGCTGATTTGCGTCGCATCACCCAATCCATCAAAGGGGCAGGCGTGTTGGACTTTGTATGCGGCTGGTACATCAAAGCCGCGCACTACATCCAACCCGTCGGCACAAACTCCCCTGCTCTCCAGCAGATGCTTCCCGCTCCTTGCCTCAGCATTGCAGTTGGAGTTGACGGCGGTGCCACATCTCATCCTTTGCCCCTCCCTCGCAGTGGACATCCACATGTCCCG
>JALQVJ010000039.1 GCA_023260355.1 Burkholderiaceae bacterium
TGAGCATCATGGCGATTCCCATGGTGGGTATTTTGACGGCACCCTTCATCGTAGGCGAATGGCCGCACTGGCAGGATTGGGTAGCGGTTGTCTTTATCATCGTGGCGATTGCGGCGGTATTAATCCCGCCGCGCCAACGAATGGCTTAACGCACACCTCACTGTTCACACCCATTACCCCAGCCCCCGCAGCATGCGATTGAACCTGATATACGCCCAAGCCAAAGACCGAGTGATCGGCTATCACGGCACCATGCCCTGGCCTTTGCCTGAGGACTTGGCCCACTTCAAACGGCAGACCTTGAATGCGCCAGTGATCATGGGTCGCAAAACTTGGGACTCGATTCCTGAAAAATTTCGCCCACTGCCCGGCCGACGCAACGTGGTCATCACTCGCCAATCAGACTGGCGCGCGCCAGGTGCAGAGGCGGTTCACTCGCTAGAGGACGCCATGGCTGTGCTTGGCGATGCACCGGAGGTTTGGGTGATGGGCGGTGCGCAAATCTATGCACAAGCCTTGCCGTTTGCACACAGAGCCGTCGTCACTGTCATTGACGCCGAATATCCTGGCGATGCATTTGCACCAGAGTTGTCTGATGTTTGGCAGGAGCGGGCTCGCGAGCACCATGTTGCCGCCAACGGGTTGCACTTCGCCTTCGTCACTTATGAGCGCGAAGGCGCTTGAACTTCTTCCGATCGGATCCCATGCCCATGCAATTCGCCACTTGGAATGTCAACTCACTGAATATTCGCCTCCCGCAGGTCATCGATTGGCTGGCGGCCAATCCTGTAGACGTTTTGGCATTGCAAGAGCTGAAGATGGCAGACGATAAATTCCCCATCGACGCCTTCAACGAAGCGGGCTGGCAAGCGGTTTGGCATGGCCAAAAAACCTATAACGGCGTGGCGCTGATCTCTAAGCAACCCGCCCGCGATGTGATCAAAAACAACCCCCTGTTTGAGGACGACCATGCGCGCTTGATCGCTGGCACCTTCGGCGACGCAGATCAAGCGGTGCGGGTGATTGGGGGCTACTTTCCCAACGGCCAAGCCCCAGATTCAGACAAGTTTGTCTACAAAATGCACTGGATGAAGGCCCTGCGGCAATGGGTCGCTGACGAAATGTCGCGTCACCCTCGCTTTTTGATCATGGGTGACTACAACATCACTTTTGGCCCCGAAGACACGTATTCGCCTGAGACCTTAGAGGGCACGATCCACTGTACTGAAGCGGAGCGCGAACAATTGCAAGGCTTGGTGCAATTGGGGCTGCATGACGCCTTGCGCCAATTTGCCCCTGGTCCGAAGGTCTACACATGGTGGGACTACCGCAATTTGGCATTCCGCAAAAATCAGGGTTATCGCATCGACCATATCTTGGTCAGCGACGCACTCAAAAAGGTGGCGACCGATTGCCTGGTCGATAAGGCGCCACGCAAGAATGAGCGGCCCTCAGACCACACGCCAGTTGTTTTGACCATCGCTTGAGCCGCTGCAGGTCACTGTGGCCGAGACGGAGATGCCTGCTCCCTCAGCTTTTGCCTTGCGCCTTCTGGTACAGCGGCATGACTTGCTGGGCATATCGAGACAGGTCCTGCGTTCGCTTGGCAGGTGACGGGTGTGTTGACAACCACTCTGGCTGGCGAGCCCCTTGGGTTTGCGCAGCCATTTTTTTCCATACGCTCACTGCCGCTCTGGGGTCATAGCCCGCGCGAGCGGCGAGCTCCACGCCCATGCGATCGGCCTCTTGCTCTGCGGATCGGCTGTTGGGCAAAGTCAACATGATCTGCGCCCCTTTGCTGACCAAGTCGCCGCCCAGCGCGCTCAAACCAAGCAGGCTTGCGCCAATGTTGACACCCAATTGTGTGGCGACCGCATGAGAGATTTGCTCGCGCGAGTGTTCACGCAGTGCATGGGCCATTTCATGCCCCAAAATCGCGGCTAATTCGTCGTCATTGAGCTGAAGGGTTTCAATCAGGCCTGTGTAAATCGCCATGCGCCCGCCCTGCATGCACCAGGCATTCAGCGCTTTGGAGTCGATGACGTTGACCTCCCACTGCCACTGCAGTGCATCTGATCGAAATGCAGCGACTTGGGGAATCAACCGTTGCGCGATTGCTCTCACCCGCCGCACGACGGGGGCGTTGGTGTTCAGCGCTTTCGCTTTTTGGGCCTTGATCAGCTCGGCTCGGTAGGCTTTGGCAGCCATCTGATCGACCTCTTGCGCAGAGACCAACAACAGCTGCTTGCGCTGCACACCCACTTGGCCGCTCTTGGTGGTTGAGGCACAGGCTGCCAAGAGTGCGATCGACAATACGACCGCGATGCGTCGCCCCCAGGAGATCAAAAACTCAGTATGCATGCCCGAATCTTAGCGCGAGCGTGAGATCGGCTACCTCAGAGCAGGACAGAGTCAGGTGTCATCGAGCCCAAACTCTTGGATTTTTCGCGTGATCGTATTGCGACCAATGCCAAGCTTGCTGGCAGCCTCGACGCGTTTGCCCCCCGTGAACGCCAACGCAGCCATGATCAGCTGTGACTCAAAGGCGGCCGTCATGTCGGTCCAAACCTCAGGGTCGCCTCGACGCAACCGTTGGATTGCATCTTGCTGCGCACCCCAAGCCCAGCTGTCCTCGGTCGGTGCACGCACAACTGGAGCGGCCTCTGCTCGGGCTTGTGCATCCACCTCAGGGTCGCTATTCCTGCCCACAGCTTGCGGTGATTGCCCCACGACGGGAGATGAGAACTCAGGCGGCAAATCCTTGACATCAATCACTTGAGCCGGCGCCATGACCGTCAGCCAGTGACAGATATTTTCAAGCTGTCGAACGTTGCCAGGGTAGTTGAACTGCTGCATTTTTTGCAGCGCAGCCGCTGAAATGCGTTTGGGCTCAACGCCCAGTTGCTGAGCACTTTGCCCAAGAAAGTGGGTCACCAAAAGCGGCAAGTCCTCTAAGCGTTCGCGCAAACTCGGCAAACGCAGGCGAATGACATTCAGGCGGTGGAACAAGTCTTCACGGAACTGACCCGCCTTGACTCGCGCCTCCAGGTCCTGGTGCGTCGCAGCGATGACGCGCACGTCGGACTTGATTGCCTGCTGCCCACCGACTCGGTAATACTGCCCATCGCTCAACACGCGCAGCAAACGCGTTTGCAGCTCAAAAGGCATATCGCCAATTTCATCCAAAAACAGCGTGCCGCCTTCCGCCTGCTCAAAGCGCCCCCGGCGCATGGCCTGCGCACCGGTGAAAGAGCCCCGCTCGTGACCAAACAATTCAGACTCCAGCAAGTCCTTGGGAATCGCTGCTGTGTTGATGGCGACAAACTGGCCCCTGGCTCTGGGCGAATGCTTGTGCAAGGCATGAGCGACCAACTCTTTGCCAGCGCCAGACTCACCCGTGATCAAGACCGTGACATGGCTTTGGCTCAACCGACCAATCGCCCTGAAGACTTCTTGCATCACCGGTGCATGACCCAAAATTTCAGGCACATCGCCAGCGGCTGCTTGCACCACCGCCTCGGCTTGGCTTTCTTGCATGGCACGCTTGACCAGCTCAATCGCTTGGTTCACGTCAAAGGGCTTGGCCAGGTATTCGAAGGCGCCGCCCTGGAAGGCAGACACCGCGCTGTCCAAGTCCGAATAGGCCGTCATGATGATCACTGGCAGTTGCGGGCGCCGCTCTTTGATGCGAGCCAATAGCTGCAACCCTGAATCACCTGGCATGCGGATATCGCTGATCAATACCTGCGGCAACTCTTCCGGCGATGCAGCCCCCAAGCCAGCCAATACTTCATTCGCGTGCGTGAAGCTGCGCGTTGGAATCCCCTCGCGTTGGAGCGCACGCTCCAACACAAACCGGATTGACTGGTCGTCGTCGACGATCCAAATGGGCTTCATGCCGTCTCCCTCTTAAATCCGCATGGCTTCACGTCAAGCCAAAGGTATCAATATTCGAAAATCAGTGCGCCCCGGCACACTCTCGCACTCGATCAATCCATGGTGCTGTTGCACAAAGGTTTGCGCCAATGTAAGACCCAAGCCGGTGCCGCCTTCCCGCCCCGAAACCAACGGATAAAACAACCGATCGCGAATCACCTCTGGCACACCGGGGCCGTTGTCAATCACATGCAATTCCAGTGCCAACTTGTATCGGGCCTGACCCAGCGTCACTTGGCGCGCCACTCGGGTGCGCAAAGTGATTTCCGCTTGTCCCTGTGCACGCTCGTGTGACATGGCTTGTGCCGCGTTTTGCACCACATTGAGGACAGCCTGAATCAATTGCTCTTTATCGCCTTTGAATTCGGGGATCGATGTGTCGTAATCGCGGACCATTCGGAGCCCCGACGGAAACTCCGCAAGCACGAGTGTGCGCACGCGCTCCAACACCTCGTGGATATTCATTTCGCTGACGACGTGTGGCTTGCGATGCGGTGCAAGCAAGCGATCCACCAAGGTTTGCAGCCGATCCGCTTCGTGAATGATCACTTGGGTGTACTCCCGCAACTCGCGTGAGTCCAGCTCCATTTGCAACAGTTGGGCTGCGCCGCGGATCCCGCCCAGGGGGTTCTTGATCTCGTGCGCCAAGCTGCGAATCAATTCCTTGTTGGCCTGCGCCTGATCAAACAGCCGGGTCTCACGCAGCTGCCGCGCCCGCTGTTCTAGTGGCAACAACTCCACCACGAATTCACTGGCATGCTCACCAGCAGAGACCACCACATGGACAGGCAATGACTCTGCCTTCACCTCAGGTCGGTGAATCACTGCGTCGTAACGCAGTGCTGAGAAGTGATCCTTCTCAGCACCTGCAAGCGCCTGCAAGAAGGCCGCTGAATCCTCAAAGAACGGCGCCAAATCAACGTCTATCAGCACCCGAGCGGATGCGCCCAATAGATCCTGCGCGGCGGCATTCATATGCACCATCCGCCCACGCCCATCCACGATGACCACCGCGGTGACCAGGAGTTCCAGAGCAAGGTATCGGTTCTTGGGCATCTTTGATTCAGTAAAAAAAAGGGCGGCCGCAGGCCGCCCTCTCGTCGACAACGACCCGACCTGATTACAGGCTGTAGTACATGTCAAACTCGATCGGATGCGTGGTCATGCGCATGCGCGTGACTTCTTGCATCTTCAAATCGATGTACGCATCGATCAAGCCATCGGTGAACACACCGCCTTTGGTCAAGAATGCGCGATCGGCATCCAACGCTTCCAAAGCTTGATCCAAGCTGTGGCACACGGTTGGCACCAATGCGTCCTCTTCGGGGGGCAGGTGGTAAAGGTCCTTGGTTGCTGCTTCACCTGGATCGATCTTGTTCTCAACACCGTCCAAACCAGCCATCAACAATGCAGAGAAGCACAGGTATGGGTTGGCCATAGGATCGGGGAAGCGCGCTTCCACGCGGCGGGCCTTGTCGCTGGCCACGTGAGGAATACGGATTGACGCAGAGCGGTTGCGGGCGCTGTAAGCCAACTTCACAGGTGCTTCAAAGCCAGGCACCAAACGCTTGTAGCTGTTGGTGGATGGGTTGGTGATCGCGTTCAGCGCACGGGCGTGCTTGATGATGCCGCCGATGTAGTGCAACGCGAAATCGCTCAAGCCAGCATAGCCATTGCCTGCAAACAAGTTCTTGCCGTCTTTCCAGACAGACTGGTGCACGTGCATACCTGAGCCGTTGTCACCCACCAAAGGCTTGGGCATGAACGTTGCCGTCTTGCCATAGGCGTGTGCCACGTTCCAAACAACGTACTTCAACACTTGGGTCCAGTCAGCGCGCTCAACCAAGGTTGAGAACTTGGTACCGATTTCGTTTTGACCAGCGCCAGCCACTTCGTGGTGGAACACTTCAACGGGGATGCCCAACTGCTCGAGCACCAACACCATTTCAGCGCGCATGTCTTGCATGCTGTCCACTGGGGGCACAGGGAAATAGCCGCCTTTGACGGTGGGACGGTGGCCCTTGTTGCCGCCGTCGAACTGCGAGCCACGGCTCCACGAGGCTTCGTATTCGTCGATCTTCACGAAGCTGCCAGACATGTCTGCGTCCCAACGGACGTTGTCGAACACGAAAAACTCAGGCTCGGGACCGAAGAACGCGGTGTCACCCAGACCAGATGCTTTCAAATAGGCTTCCGCGCGTTTGGCGACAGAGCGGGGATCCCGCTCATAGGCCTTGCCGTCTCCGGGCTCAACCACGTCGCACTGCAGGAACAGCGTGGTCTCGTCAAAAAATGGATCGATGTTGGCGGTGCTGGGATCAGGCATCAACAACATGTCAGAGGCTTCGATGCCTTTCCAACCGGCGATGGATGAACCGTCGAAGGCGTGGCCTTCACTGAATTTGTCTTCATCAAAATGGGACAAGGGCACGCTCACGTGCTGTTCTTTGCCCCGGGTGTCGGTGAAACGGAAATCAACGAACTTCACGTCGTTGTCTTTCACCATTTGCATCACGTCAGCGACGGTCTTAGCCATCAGAATCTCCTAGACAGGTTGAATGAATTGCGAACTCAGGGAATTTAGCAGTATTTGTGCCAAATTCTTTCGGACACCCCCAGAGATTTTGCAGGTGGCCGCTCCCTCGGAAAATCCAGTCGGATGCGTCAGAAACAGGGGGGTGCCCCGCCAATATGCGTCACCTGCTCATTTCGCAAAAGCACTATTTCGGTGCAAATATATCAAATTGCACCGAACTAGTGAATCACTGCACCAATTCAGGGCCCAAAGGGATTTGCATCTTCTCGAGCGACGCCTTCATGTGGGCAAACGCCAATGCGACCACCTCGGGGGCCCCTTTGACGCCGAGCTCCACGTGCCGGCCATGGACGGGATGGTCGACGCTGGGGAGGCTGAAGATTTTGACCCCCTCAAACATGGCCTCCAACTCGATCATGAGTGGGGTCAGTTTGCCCTCGATGGCGCCATAAACGACCATAGATCGCTCAACCCACTGGTCGCGATCAAAGGCATCTGCGTAGTGCTGATCCAGGACCCACTCGATCATGGGCCAGGCCATGACCGGGAAGCCAGGCACGAAATGGATCACACCGCCCCCAGACCCACGGCAGGTGAAACCGGGAATTTTGTTGTACGGGTTGGGGATGATGTCTGCGCCTTGCGGAAACCGCCCCATGTTCAAACGGTGCATATTGTCTTCACGCAGCGGCTCATAAGGCAGGCCTTGTTCCCGCGCCACATCTTGTGTGCGTTCGCGTATCAGCCGCTCTGCCTCGGGGTGTAACACCAGTGGCACGCCCAGCGCCGCCGCCGCTGATTGCCGGGTGTGGTCGTCCGGTGTAGCGCCTATGCCGCCGCAAGAAAACACCACACCGGTTGCGGCAAAGGCGCGCTGCAAGGTTTGC
>JALQVJ010000089.1 GCA_023260355.1 Burkholderiaceae bacterium
CCGCCACCATGGCCGCTTCGACTTGAGCCTGGCGCGGCAGCTTCATCAAGCGCTTGCTCTGCATCAGGGCCTCGAGAGGCTTTTGCGCCAGGCGCTGTGCTTGTTGCTGCGCATAGGCGTTGACTTCCGTTGGTGGCAGCACGCTGTTGACCATGCCGACTTCGAGGGCCGCCTCAGCGTTAAAAGGATCGCCTAGCAACAAGGCTTGCGCGGCACGCTGATGCCCCATCAAGGCGGGCAAGAGCAGGCTTGAGCCTGCTTCTGGACACAGGCCTAAATTGACGAAGGGCAAGGCAAACATGGCGTTATCGCCGGCGTACACCAAGTCGCAATGCAGCAGCAGCGTGGTTCCCACGCCGACGCAGGGCCCACACACAGCGGCCACGATCGGTTTGGGGAACGTGGCAATCGCTTGCAAGAACCGGTGAACCGGTGCATCTGCCGACTGAGGCGGATTGTTCAGAAAATCGCTGATGTCGTTGCCGGCGGTGAACACTTGGGCGTGTCCTTGAATCAAGACCGCGCGTTGGTTGGGGTCCGTCGCCGCACTTTCCAATGCATCGGCAAGGGCCGCATACATCGCACCCGTCAGGGCATTTTTGGACTCGAGGCGATTCAGGGTGAGCGTGGTGACACCTTGCTCTTGGTGGGTCAATATGTGGGTCATGTCCTTATCCTTTGATTTTTTTAAAGCGGGTACCAGGTGCAGGTGGTTCTTGTGCATCGCCTGCAAAACACTGCGCGTGCTGCAGCCACCAATGCGCAATCTCGCCGTGGGCCTGCAATGCGGTATCGGCAACATGGCGTGTTTGGGTGACCACTTGCGCGAATTCAATCGCGTCGCCAGAAATCCATTCATCTGAGTTGGTCTCGCCCAATTGCCATGTGACGCCAGATGGCGCGCGCAAGCGCAACGCTGGCACGGTCTCAGGCACGGGAAGCCCTCTGACTTTGTGCGTCCATCCAAACGTGTTCAAGCCCAACATCACAATGTTGTGGAGGCGATCAGTCTCTGGGCGGTCCACACCGCGCACATCGAAAATCGCTTGAGCGTGCGCCCACGTTTCCATTTGCCGAGCGGTCACGCTCGAGCGAATTGACATGTCGGGCCCAGCCCAGCGGACACGTTTTTTGGGATCCTGCGTGCGCCATTTGGGAGCAACCGATTGGTAGTGCTGACGCCATGCGCGGTGTAGAGCAGCTCCGCGTTCTTCGATCCAATCGTTTTCAGTCGCGCGCATGCCGTGCTTGTGAATGTTCGCCATCACGTGGTCAATGTGCGGGCCAAAGGTGTCGGGATCAAAAATCGACCACGCGGCCATCTGATTCCAAAAGTACAGGTGAACCATGATGTCGTTGATGCGCCAGCCTTTGAAAGCGGTCTCTGTCTCCCAATCATCCTCACTCAGGTCAGACAAAAGCGCATCGAGGACATCACACTCTTGCTCAAAATGCAGGGCTTGTTCCATGCTCACTCTCGGTAATACATGCATTGGTGCGTGGTTGCGAGACAACGCCCGTCTTCGCTCCAAAGCACGCCGGTTTGGTCGGAAAACCCTTGATGCATCACGTGGCTATGCGCCTGGCCCAAAACGTGCATGCCCGAGATCGATCGAAGCTCGGTCGCACTGACGTGAAAGTAGACGCCCATGCTGACGGTGCCGATGGGCACGCGGTTGGCGCGACGCAACCAAACACGCGGGAAAAACACATCCGCAAATGCAGTCAGTGAGGCGAAATCCAACGGACGCGGTGGATGATCTGCAAACCAGACCAAACTCTCGCTGCTGCCGCTGTCGTGCCCATCCCATACCGTCGGCAACTCGCCTTTCAAATAGCGCAGCTCGTATTGTTGGACCCAGGAGACCGGTGGCTTTTGGCTAACCAATGGCGCGTGCTGCGGCGCAGGAACTTGAGGCATCACGGCCTCTTGAACACAGAGCGTCTCGCGGCGCATGGCAGTCACGGCTGTGGCAGAAATCACCACCTCTCCGCTCTGCTCTAGGGTCATCAACCAATGTTGCGTCGATCGATTGGTGCGCAAGGGGCGGGCGTTGATCGTGAACGCCCCGTCCGCAACTGCCGCACAAAAATTCACCGTCAACGCGGTCGGCTCGCCCAGTCGCTCAGGGTGTAGCCAAACCGCTTGCAGCATTTGCGCGGCAGTGACGCCGCCAAACGGTCCCACCATGTTTGCGTATGCCGGGTGCGTTTGGCCATGAAAGGTACCGGCGCCCGCGTGCTCTAACGCCAGCGCCTGATCAAAAACATGATCCAAACTCATGGCTGGCGTTGCCAAACCTGCGTGCGATAGAACGGGCCGATGAAGCCACGCACCCGCAGGGTTTTGCCTCCGTCCATCGGCATCAACTCCAAGCGATAGGTCTTGCCGTTGTTGGGATCTAAGATTTGGCCACCCACCCATTTCTCGCCAGACTCATCTCGTTTTGCACCCTCGATGATGGTCATGCCAATGATCGGTTGGTCTTTGCGCGCATCCGTGCACATGTCGCACACCGTGCGCTCCGGATTGGCGGCCAGCCCCTTTTCCACGACAGCGCTCACGACGCCATTGTTCTCGACAATGCGCACCAAGGACTTGGCTTCGCCAGTGTCGTCATCGATGGTTTTCCAGAGCCCGACCGGCGTCATTTGCGCAAAGGCGCTCACGCCCATCAACGCCATCAGGGTGCCAAGCAACCAGCTATTTTTCATAGTAATTCCTTCGCAATTCAGGTCACTGCAACGCCGCTTCGGTATCAAGCAGCACATCCACTTCGGCTTGCATCATGCGCAGCAATGATGCCGTTTCAGGATACAGCTTGGCGAAATAGAAGCGGGCTGTCTGCACCTTGGCGACATAGAACGGATCACGGTCTCCAGCGGCGATCTTCTGTTTGGCGACTTGGGCCATGCGTGCCCAGAAGTACCCGAACACCCAGTGTCCAATGACCCGCAGATAGTCCACTGACGCGGCGCCTACAACGTCGGCATCGCGCATCGCTCGCATACCCAGGCTCATGGTGGACTCTTGCACTTTTTGGCTCAACCACGCCAACGGCTGAATGAACTCTGCCATCTCGGGGTTGTCTTTTTCTTGCTCGATCAGCGCGACGATCTTGGCGCCAAATTTCTTCAACACTTCACCTTGATCGCCCAACACTTTTCGACCCAACAGATCCAGCGACTGGATGGTGTTCGTGCCCTCATAAATCATGTTGATGCGCGCGTCGCGCACGAACTGCTCCATACCCCACTCTTGGATAAACCCGTGTCCGCCGTACACCTGCAAGCAGTGCGAGGTCGATATCCAAGCGTTGTCAGTCAAAAAGGCTTTGACCACCGGCGTGAGCAACGCCATCAGCTGCGCCGCCTCTTGCCGCACGGCTGGGTCAGGGTGAGCATGCTCACGGTCCAACAATTGAGCTGCAAAAAGCGCCAATGCGCGACCGCCTTCAGAGTAGGCCTTGGCCGTTAGCAACATCTTGCGAACATCCGGATGCACAATGATCGGATCGGCGGGCTTGTCCAGCGCCTTCACGCCAGTCAGGCTGCGCATTTGGAGGCGATCTTTGGCGTAGGCCAGCGCATTTTGGTAGGCCACTTCGCTCAGGCCCAGCGACTGCATCCCGACGCCGATTCGAGCGCCATTCATCATGACAAACATCGCGTTCAGACCCTTGTTGGGCTGGCCGACCAAACTGCCGACGGCGCCGTCGAGCGTCATTTGGCATGTCGCGTTGCCGTGAATGCCCATCTTCTCTTCCAGCCCTGAACAGAAAATCGCGTTGCGCTCACCCAGGCTGCCGTCTGCATTGACCTGAAACTTTGGCACGACGAATAGGCTGATGCCTTTCGTTCCGGCTGGCGCATCGGGCATGCGCGCGAGCACCAGGTGCACGATGTTGTCAGCGAGGTCATGCTCACCGGAGCTGATGAAAATCTTCTGCCCAGTGAGGCGATAGGTGCCATCCGCTTGTGGTTCCGCTTTGGTTCGAAGCATGCCCAAATCTGTGCCGCAATGCGGCTCAGTCAAACACATGGTGCCAGTCCATTCGCCACTCGTGAGCTTGGGCAGGTACATGTGTTTTTGCTCATCGCTGCCATGCGCGCTCAAGGCACTGTAGGCGCCGTGCGTCAAACCGGGATACATGGTCCATGCTTGGTTTGCGCTGTTCAGCATCTCATACAAGCACTGGTTCACGATGTAAGGCAACCCTTGGCCACCATAGGTGGGGTCACAAGACAACGCAGTCCAGCCACCTTCGCAAAACTGCTGGTAGGCGGCCTTGAACCCATCGGGGGTTTTGACCTCGTGCGTGTCGCGGTTCAAGTGACAACCTTGCACATCACCAACGCGATTGAGTGGGGTCAACACTTCCGCCGCAAACTTGCCCGCCTCTTCAAGCACCGCGTTCACGGTGCCGGCATCTAGATCCTGGTGTGCGGGCATCTGCTCAAAGTCTGCGGATACATTCAAAACTTCGTGCAACACGAATTGCATGTCACGCAGTGGTGCCTGGTATGTTGGCATATTTACTCCCTATCTGTTCAATGGAATGCGTGGCTCAGTTCGCCACGTTTTGTTGGATCAACTGCTCGAAACCTGAGGCCGCCAAGCCCAAGGCCTCTGGCACCTTCAGAAAACGCGTTTGGTAATGCAGGCTCAAGATCAAGCCGTGGATGTGAAAGCTCAGCGCTTTTGCGTCGCAGTCGGCGCGCAAGTGTCCTTGCGCTTTGGCCTGCTCGATGGCCCGCCTCAACGCTTGCAGCCAAGTGGAAACTGAGGCCGTCAATGCGTCACGCACGGGTCCGTCCTGGGCTTCAAATTGCACTGCCCCACTGGTGAACAGACACCCAGATGCCAGCTCGGCGTTGATGCGGTGCACCCAGTTATCAAACAGCGCTCGCAGTCGCGGCAGACCGCGCTCAGCCTGAATCGCCGGATCAAAAACCTCGGCTCGAAATCGATGGTGGTACTCCCATACCACCGAAACTTGTAGCTCTTCGCGAGAGCCGAAATGGGCGAAGACGCCCGATTTGCTCATGTGCATGAGGTCAGCCAAATTGCCGATCGTCAAACCATCCAGGCCAACCTGCGAGGCCAGCGACAACGCCGCGTCCACGATCGCGACCTTGGTCTGCTGGCCTTTGGCTGACAAGCGTCCTGAAGTCCGGGCCGGCGTTGTGGATGATGATAGGGATGAGACTGCCATGGGGGTGAATGGTACATAAAAACGAACGGTCGTTCTATTTTGTACCAAAACCCACACTCGCGACGCCACTAAACAGGTTTTTGTGCCCTTGGGTGAACGCCGCTAGCGCGGGACTTGGGCCGGCGCGCATGTCCATCAGGCGCTTGCCATGGCTGGCGATAGCCGGCAAGCGCGATGGCGCTTGCATCGACCGCCAACGCCCCGTTGGCTCAGGTCACTGGCTCAGCAATACGTGCAGACAGGCGTCGAGCTCTTGGCTGGGCTGGCGGCGCCAGCCACTGCGGCAATATCGCAGCAAGCGCCCTTGCAAGAAAGCCATGAGCGTGGCCGCCCGAATCTGCGCACTCACTGTGGGTGATGGATCACCCGCTTGAGCTGCAACATCTCGCCACTCTTGCTTGAGCGAAGACTCCAATTTGTCCATCAAGAGCTCGACGCGCTCCTGCAGACGCGCGTTTTCGTAAAGCAACGCATCCCCCACCATCACACGAGCCATGCCCGGGTTGGCTTGCGCAAACTGGAGCACTAGCCCGACGACGCGGCGGCAGCGCTGCAAGGGGTCAGACTCCCGCTCCTGCACTTGGTGCACCAGTCCCAAGACGCTGTCCTCGATGAAGCCGATCAGCCCCTCGAACATCTGGGCCTTGGACGCAAAGTGCCGGTATAGAGCCGCCTCGCTGACCGCCAGCTTTTTCGCCAGAGCGGCAGTTGTGACGCGGTCTCCAGAGGGATCCTCCAACATCCCAGCAAGTGCCTGCAGAATTTCCAAACGGCGCTGACCAGGTGCAGGTCTTGCCCGTTTGGGAGCTGATGCTTGGTGCTCGGCAGAGACTTCAGGTTCATCGTGTGTATCGGACATGGATTTCCTTGGGTGGTTTTCAAGCGCGGATCATGGTGCCCACCGATTGGTCGGTGAGGATTTCAAGCAACAAGGCGTGTGGCACTCGACCGTCCATGATATGAACCGCGCCCACTCTGTCCTTGGCAGCCGCCAAGGCGCCTTGAATTTTGGGCAACATCCCGCCAGAGATTGTCCCGTCCGCGATGTAGGCGGCGATGCTCTCTTCATTCAACTCGGTGAGCAACTGACCGGCCTGATCAAGCACGCCGCTGATGTTGGTCAGCAGCAAGAGCTTTTCTGCGGCTAGGGCCTGGGCAATGTCGGACGCTGCGACATCGGCATTGATGTTGAAGCTTTCGGCGTTGTCACCCAAACCAATCGGACTGATCACAGGAATGATGTCGGCCGCTTGCAATGCATGGATCACTGACGTATCCACAGCCTGGATGTCACCAACCCAGCCCACGTCATGGAATTGAGTGGGATCTTTCTGATCTTGCAAACGCAGCGGCTTGGCTTTGATCAGACCGCCGTCTCTGCCGGTCAAACCGACCGCCTGGCCGCCAGCGACTTGGATCAGGCCCACGATGGTTTGCTGTACTTCGCCAGCTAACACCCACTGCACCACCTGCATGGTTTCCGCATCTGTGACGCGCATGCCTTGGATGAACTCACCCTTTTTGCCCAGCTTTTGGAGCAATTGCTCGATTTGGGGGCCGCCACCGTGAACCACCACAGGGCGGATACCGAGCCGCTGCAACTGCACAATGTCTTCAGCAAAAGCACGC
>JALQVJ010000120.1 GCA_023260355.1 Burkholderiaceae bacterium
CTGGTGAACACCAATTGAATAACAAAATCTGTATTAAGTAAATCTAGTAGTTTTACTAATATGATTTGCACCAGGTATCAGGCATGCTCAGGCTGCTGAACATTCAAAAAGGGGAATTCCATGACCACAAATACACCTGTCTTGGCGATTGAGGGGCTGACCAAGCACTACGGTGGTGTGCGAGCACTAACTGACGCTCAATTTCAATTGATGCCGGGAGAGCATGCGGCCATTGTGGGTGACAACGGCGCCGGCAAATCAACATTTGTGCGCTTGATCACGGGCGTTGAGCAACCCAACAAAGGCAACATTGTGTTGGACGGCCAATCGGTTGAATTTGATTCGCCTCTGGACGCGCGAGACCAAGGGATCGAGACGGTTTACCAAAACTTGGCGCTGGCCGAGGACTTGGATGTGCCCGCCAATATCTTCTTGGGTCGCGAAATCACCCGTTTGAACCTTGGACCTTTGTCGTTCTTGAACCATGGCGAAATGCGCAAGCAGTCAGTCGAGATGCTGAAAACCACTGGCGTCAAAATTCAAGACTTGAGCGAGTCCATGCGCGGCATGTCCGGTGGTCAACGCCAATGCGTTGCGATTGCTCGCGCCGCAGGCTTCGCCACCAAATTGATCATTCTGGACGAACCGACTGCGGCCTTGGGGGTGCAGGAGACGGCCCGCGTGGAAGACATCATTCGGGGCTTGAAGCAACGCGGTGTGCCACTGATCATCATCAGCCACAATTTGCGCCAAGTCTTTGATTTGGTCGACCGCATCTGGGTCTTTCGCCAAGGTCGAATCATCTGCTCACGTCGCACGGTGGAGACCAACCCCGAGGAAATCGTGGGTTTGATCACGGGGGCCATTGACCCCGCCAGCCTCACGAGCCAAGAGGTAGTCGCATGCTAAAAGGGATAGATCCGTTGCTGACGCCTGAGTTGCTGATGCATTTGTCCGCCATGGGCCACGGCGAATGGGTTGCCGTGGTGGATGCGAACTTCACCGCGGATTTTTTGGCACAAGGCAAACCGGTGGTGCGCTTGCCCGGGCACTCTTTGGAGCGTGTCAGCCGCGCCGTGCTGTCGGTGATTCCACTGGCCTCGGACGTCAAGCAACCCGCTGCATTCATGAAGGTCTGTCATAGCGAGCCGAGTCATCGCACGGCGGCACAAGCCGCGTTGGTGAGTGCTTTGGCCCAAGAGGGCTTGCCCGAGGACCGGGTCGAGGCCACCGAGCGATATGCTTTCTATGACAAGGTGCGTCAAGCCAGCCTGATCGTTCAAAGCGGTGAGGCGACGGCCTATGGGAACGCGATCTTTTGCAAGGGCGTGATTCTTTAAACTTGCCATACCAGCCGGGTGCCGATGCCTGCCCCATGTATTTCTAATCCTGACCATTCGAAACGACCCCCAAAGATGTCTGCAACCCGCGCCGCCAAGAAACCTCTCATGAGAGGCTCGAATGCGAGCGGCATGCGGCAGTTCAACGAGCGCACGGTGCTTCAGGCGATTCGCCATCACGGCGCGATTCCGAAGGCAGACTTGGCACGCCTCACCCAACTGTCCACGCAAACTGTCGGCCTCATCGTCGAACGCTTGATGGACGAGGGGCTCTTGCTCAAGGGCGAGCGGGTGCGCGGCAAGATCGGCCAGCCTTCGGTGCCCTTGTCATTGGACCCCAACGGGGCTTTTGGTTTGGGCATGCAGGTAGGCCGCCGAAGCCTCGAAGTGCTGATTGCGGACTTCGCAGGCCAAATGCGCTGGCACTGGAACACACGCTACGAATACCCCGACCCTGCGATTGTGTTGCCCAAGATGGCCGAGGGGCTCGCCGCGGCGCAAGCTGCCTGGGGAACACAGTGGGACCGCGTGGTGGGAGTCGGCTTGACGGCGCCACTTTCCATGCACCAGTGGGCAGATGTCATGGGCGAGTCTGCTGGCCCAGCCATCGCCCGCTGGGAGCACATTGACTTGCTGAGCGAACTTCGGCGGCGCACACCCTTGCCAGTGGTTTTCGCGATAGACACCACAGGCGCGTGCGTGGCTGAGTTATTCTAAGGACATGGCCGTGACATTCAGAACTTTCTGTATGGGTACGTCGGCACATTTG
>JALQVJ010000223.1 GCA_023260355.1 Burkholderiaceae bacterium
GCATTGTGCTTGTCAAACAAGCGCGTGAAATGGTGGTCGTGGTGCTTGAGTTGAGAGATCAATTCACGGTACTCAGGAAACATAAACACTCCTTCTTGAAAGCACATGCGGGGTCCATGGATTGGCAAGCGCGTCAACCCAGCCCCTTTGTCTCATCGATCATGAACGCACATATTGGCGCAGGTCAAGGTTCTTGTCTTTGGGCCCGTGGGCTATGATCCCGCCATCAAGGAACACCATGAAAAAAATCTACCCGCTTCAAGCACCCGGCAAACACCCTGACCGCGTGCTCGACGCTGTCCGACACGAGATTCGCCAACAGTTCAAGCGCATGCGCGCACGCAAGCTCCCAGAGGGCGGCGAAGTGTGGCGATTTGCCTGCAAGCTGGGGCCCGACGAGGCACAAGCCGTTGATATCGCTGAGGGCGATCTTTCTGCAGCTGTCCAGCAGTGGGCTGCACAGGGCGCGACGCAGGTCTACCTTGAAGTGGTTGCAGAAAGTGCCCTGCGGGGCAAGCGCCCAGCGCCAGGCCAAGCCAGAGGCTCGCGCAGCGGCAACGCGTCTGCTGCCGAAGAGGACTGAGCACCGGCGCACTTGATCGCGCCAGCCCGGACGAGGGCGGCGACCATGGCCGCCTACCTGCTCAAGTGCCGTCGCCGGCAGGCCCGCCCTTTTGGGCCGATGCAGCCTGCGCTGCGCGCGCTTTGTCTTTCTTGCTGGGGCGTTTGCCTTTGATCCCGCCATGGCCCTCTGGGTCTAGCGGGCGCTCGGGTTCAGGGTCACGCGGCTCAAAGCCGGGAACCTCTTCGAGCTCAATATCCAAGGCATGCCGGCGCGCAATCAAGCGCCAGTGCGCGCGCTGTCCCGCCGTCACCATCGAGATCGCCACGCCCTGCTGGCCTGCGCGGCCCGTGCGGCCAATGCGGTGCACGTAATCGGTGGTCGAGCGTGGCAGATCAAAATTGATCACGGCATCCAACTGCGACACGTCAATGCCGCGTGCCGCCAAATCGGTGGTCACCACGACTTGCCAGTGGGCCGCCTTGAATTCGCGCAGCACGTCTTGTCGAGTGCTTTGCGCCATATCACCATGAAACGCTGTGGCGTTGATCCCCGCGCGGTACAGCTTGTCAGACACGTGAATGCTCGCGTACTTGGTGGCCACAAACACCAGCACACGCTTCCACGGCTCACTGCCCACCCATGCCTTGAGCAAGGCCGTGCGGCGGCCCTCATCCACCGCCACTGCGCGCTGTTCAATGTCGGGCAAATCGGTATCTACCGCTTTGATTTCGATGCGCTGCGCGTCACGCTGATGGGTGGCAGCCAACGCCAACACCGCCGGGCTGAAGGTCGCTGACCACAGCAAGGTTTGCCGCGCAGCAGGCAGCTGCGACATCAACGCGCTCAACTCGGCTGCAAAGCCGGTTTCAAGCAATCGGTCGGCTTCGTCGAGCACCAAGCAAGTCAGGCCATCGAGTGACAGCGCGCGCTGTTTCATCAGGTCGAGCAAACGCCCGGGCGTGGCCACCACCATGTCTGCACCCGCGCGCAAGGTGACTTGGTCTCGATTGACCGATGTGCCACCCGTCAGTGTCACCACGCGCACATGCGCGCGCAAGGGCTTCAACACCTCAATCGCCGTGGCGCTGACTTGATCTGCCAAATCGCGGGTCGGCACGACCACCAGCCAGCGGGTCACACGCCGCGCCTGCGGTGGTGCCTCTTGCGCCATCAGGGCTTGCAAGCCGGGCAGCACATAGGCCAATGTTTTGCCAGAGCCCGTGGGGGCTTGGGCCAATACATCTCGCCCGGCCAAGACGGCAGGGATCGCTTGTTGCTGCACAGGGGTCGGTCTTTCCACACCGAGTGACTGCGCAGCTTGGACCAAGGTGGCGTTCAAACCCAAGGCTCTGAAGCCTTGGGGGTTGGGGGTTTCAGTGGTGACGCCTGCGCGTGAGGGTTGTGACACTGGGTTGGTTTTCAATGGCGGAAGTGACGCACACCAGAAAACACCATCGCTACGCCGCGCTCATTCGCGGCGTCGATCACCTCTTGGTCGCGCATGGAGCCGCCCGGCTGAATCACGCAGGTTGCCCCGGCGTCGACCACCACATCCAGCCCGTCTCGGAACGGGAAGAACGCGTCGCTGGCCACCGCCGTGCCTTGCAGGCTCAAGCCCGCGTGTTCGGCCTTGATGGAGGCGATGCGCGCAGAGTCCAAACGGCTCATTTGGCCAGCCCCCACACCCATGGTCATGCCATCTTTGCAGAACACGATGGCGTTGGACTTCACGTAGGTCGCGACCTTCCATGCAAACAGCAAATCTTGCAACTCAGCAGGCGTGGGTTGCTTTTGCGTCACAACTTTCAGGTCGGACGCATGCAACACGTGGTTGTCTGCGGTCTGCATGAGCATGCCACTGCCCACGCGCTTGACGTCCATGGCGTTGCGGCCTTGTTCCCACGGCGTGGCGCCGCCGGGTGGCAATGCGATTTCCAAAATCCGCACATTCACTTTTGCCGCAAACACGGCGAGGGCCTCGGGCGTGAAAGCCGGTGCCATCAAGACTTCGACGAATTGCTTGTTGATCGCCAGTGCTGCGGCCTCATCGACCGTGCAGTTCAGGGCAATGATGCCGCCAAACGCTGACGTGGGATCGGTTTGAAACGCCTTTTGGTAGGCGCTCAAGGCGTCCACCGCCACGGCCACACCGCAAGGGTTGGCGTGTTTGACGATCACGCAGGCGGGGGCATCAAAGCTCTTGACGCACTCCCAGGCGGCGTCTGCATCCGCAATGTTGTTGTACGACAGCTCTTTGCCCTGCAACTGTTTGCCCGTGACCAACGAGCCAGGTGCGGGATAGAGGTCGCGATAAAACGCGGCCTGCTGGTGCGGGTTCTCGCCGTAGCGCAGGTCCTGCACTTTCACGAAGCGGCCATTGGCTTGGTCGGCAAACAAGCGCCGTGAGCCGTCTTCCAAATTGAAGCTCGAGAGGTAGTCGCTGATCGCTGCGTCGTAGTTGCTGATGCGGTTGAATGCCGCCACCGAACACTTGAAACGCGTTTCGCGCGTGGTGTGCCCCAAACGCTTGAGTTCATCGAGCACCTCTGCGTACTGGCTGGCGTCGGTCAGCACGGTAACGTCGTTCCAGTTCTTGGCGGCACTGCGCACCATGGCGGGGCCACCAATGTCGATGTTCTCAATGGCGTCTTCTAAGGTGCAACCTGGCTTGGCCACCGTCGCTTCGAAGGGGTACAAATTGACGATGAGTAAGTCGATGGTTTGAATGCCGTGTTCCTTCAAGGCGGCCATGTGCTCGG
>JALQVJ010000167.1 GCA_023260355.1 Burkholderiaceae bacterium
AACGTGCTTGACACCTGTCAACACGTAGCCGTCACCACTGGATTTGGCCTCGGCGGCGCAGTGATCCAAGCGATATCGGCCACCGCGCTCTTGGTATGCGAGCACCATCAGCACGCTGCCGTCAGCGATGCGCGGCAACCAAGCGGATTTCACACTCGCATCTCCATACGCTTGGACGATGGACGAACACATCAGCGTGTGGGAGAGAGGCTCCATCACGATGCCCGAACCCATGGCTTCCATGGCAACCATCGCTTCCACGGGCCCCATGTCCATGCCATCGTATTCGCCGCTGATCATCAAGCCACACAAGCCCAGCTCTGCCATTTCGGCGTAGGCTTTGGCGCTGAAGCCGCGCTCATCTTTGCAAATCGAGCGTCTGCGATCGAAGTCGTAGGCTTTGTCTACCCAGCGCGTGACCGCGTCACGCAACTGCTCTTGGTCGTCTGAAAAATTGAAATCCATGTTGTGCTCCTGACTTAGCCCAAGGCGATTTGCGCCACGATGTTGCGCTGCACTTCGTTGCTGCCACCATAGATGGTGGTTTTGCGCATGTTGAAGTAATTGGCAGCGAGCGGAGCGCAGTGCAGCGCGCCACCGGGAAAGCCCGCTAGCCCGTGGGCTTGATCGCCTTGCCAGCCTGCATCCATGGCTTCAAAGATGAATGGCAAGGATGAGGGGCCGCCAGCCAACATCATCAATTCGGTGTAACGCTGCTGGATTTCACTGCCTTTGATCTTCAAGAGACCAGCGATATCCATGGCTTTTTTGCCACTGGTTTCCGCAGACAACACGCGCAAGACCATCATTTCAAGAGCGACGATATCGACCTCTAGCTTGGCAATGTCGTCGCGGAAGCGGTGGTCTTCCCAAACGCCTTCTTGTTTTGCAATGCGCTTGAGTCGCTCCAACTCACGCTTGGCGCGGTTCACATCAGCGATGTTGGTGCGCTCGTGCGCCAACAAAAACTTGGCGTAGGTCCACCCTTGGTTTTCCTCGCCAACCAAGTTCTCAGCTGGGACTTTGACGTTATCGAAGAACACCTCGTTCACTTCACACTCGCCGTCGAGCAAGCGGATGGGGCGAACCGTCACACCCGGCGACTTCATGTCGATCAGCAGGAAGGAGATGCCTTTTTGTGGTTTGCACTCGGTATCGGTGCGAACCAAACAGAAGATCCACTCACCGTATTGGCCCAGCGTCGTCCAAGTCTTTTGACCGTTGACGATGTAATGGTCCCCATGGCGCTCTGCACGGGTTTTCAGGGATGCCAAGTCAGATCCAGAGCCTGGCTCGCTGTAGCCTTGGCTCCACCAAACTTCACCGCTGGCGATACCGGGCAGGAAACGCTGCTGTTGCTCCGCGCTACCAAACGCCATGATCACGGGGGCCACCATCACGGGGCCGAAGGGGACCACGCGTGGCGCGCCCGCCAAGGCGCACTCTTCCTCAAACAGGTGGCGCTGAACCGCATCCCAGCCGGGACCGCCAAACTCGGTTGGCCAAGCGTAACCAAGCCAGCCCTTTTTGCCCAAAATCTTGGCCCAAGTTTGCATGTCGTCGCGAGTCAGGCGCTGCGCTTGGTGCACTTTGGTCGAGAGGGACTTGGGCAAGTTTTCGCTGACCCAAGCGCGTACTTCGTCTCGGAATTTCAATTGTTCCGGTGTAAAAGCCAAATCCATGGCGGCTCCTTGTGCTGAAGTCAGGCCAAGTGACCTGCTTTTGAGGGTTGACTGAATAAGACAAGTCGCTTTTTAGCACGACCGTTCGTTTTTCCAAGTCGGTCAGGTGACAAAAGGAAGAAATTTTTGCGGGTCATTGGTTCTAATCCCCTCTGAAAGCAGAGCCGCGGCGTCGTTACACTCGCGGCATGACTTGCGCCAATATTCAACCCATCGTGATTCTGATTTCTGGTTCGGGCTCCAACATGGTGGCCCTGCTGGATGCAGCCGAGCGCCACCACTGGCAAGAACGCTGGCGTGCGCAGGTGGTTGGGGTGTTGAGCAACCGGCCGGACGCCAGTGGCCTGGCCAAAGCCGCTGCGCGAGGGGTGCCGACCGAGACCCTGGATCACCGCACCTTTGAAACTCGCGACGCGTTCGATCAAGCGCTGATCGTGCGCATTGACTCGATGGTGCCGGCCCAAAGCCGCCCACCGCTGGTGATCTTGGCTGGCTTTATGCGCATTTTGACGCCCGCGTTTGTGGCGCACTTTGAGGGGCGCTTGCTCAACATCCACCCCAGCCTATTGCCTGCTTTCCAAGGATTACACACCCATGAGCGTGCGATCGAAATGGGGTGCCGTTTTGCGGGGGCCACCGTTCATGAGGTGACGGCGGAGTTGGACCATGGCACGATTTTGGAACAGGCTGTGGTGCCGATCCTGCCCGACGATACGCCAGGGACTTTGGCTGCGCGTGTGTTGACGCAAGAGCATCGGATCTATCCACGCGCTGTTGAGGGCTGGCTGGCAAGACACGCTGCCAGCTGAAGCATGCATCGGGTTAGGCGTTGCGGCGCCAGCCCGCGTGTTCCACCTTCAAACACCGGTCCATCACAACCTGAAGGCCTGCATCGAGGGCGATTTTTTCAGCCTCTGCGTTGAAGATACCTTGTTGGAGCCATAGTGATTGGGCTTCGATGGCGACCGCCTGGCGGGCAATCTGCGGCGTGTCCGCTGAGGGGCGAAATACATTGACCATGTCGACTGACTCAGGGATGCTGGCCAAATCTGGCCAGCATGGCACGCCCAGCACAGTGTCGTAGCGCGGGTTGACTGGAATGATCCGATAGCCTGCCTGTTGCATGTATTGCGATACGAAGTGGCTGGGCCGATCGGGGCGGTCTGAAATCCCGACCACAGCAATCGTGCGGGTGCGTTGCAGCAAGTGAGAGATGGTTGGGGACATAAATGGGGCGGTTGGCGGGGTGGAGTACTCAGCGCGCCTGCATGATCAGGCCCGCATGCTCGCGCATGGTGTGGAATTTGATTTTGGGCCAGTTCGCCTCAACCGCGCGCAGGGTTGCGCTGTGATCGACCAGCAGCGTTGGCGCGTCAACCGCATCCAGCGCAATGCGGTGCGCGTTGGCATCCATGAACCGTTTGAGTTCGACTTCGCCGCCGTCCTCCGGCGCACAGGTGATCCAGCGCGCCAGGGTGTAGTTGCTGCCACTGATGCGCGCCTTGACGCCGTACTCCGTCTCGAGGCGTTGCGCCACGACTTCGAATTGCAGTTGCCCGATGGCGCCAAGCAAAAGCATCGTCCCGGCGATGGGTCGAAACACTTGGATCGCGCCTTCTTCACCCAGCTGTGTCAATCCCGCGCGCAATTGCTTGCTGCGCAGCGGATCGGCCACTTCAACTGTGCGAATCATTTCAGGCGCAAAGAACGGCAGCCCGGTGTATTGCAGCGCTTCGCCTTCGGTGAGCGTATCGCCCAATTGCAAGATGCCATGGTTGGGAATCCCGATAATGTCGCCCGCAAAGGCTTCTTCGAGCAACTCACGCCGCTGGCTTAGAAAGTTCACCACCGTGTTGGGTTTGATGTCTTTGCCAGAGCGAACGACGTGCAGCTTCATGCCTCTGGTGAAATGGCCGCTGGCCAAACGCAAAAACGCGATGCGGTCGCGATGGGCGGGGTCCATGTTGGCTTGGATTTTGAAGACCACGCCAGAGAACTTGGACTCTGTGGGTTCGACGCGCCGCTGAATGGCTTCCCTTGATGCCGGGGGTGGGGCCAACTCGACCAATGCATCCAAGATTTCTTGCACACCAAAATTGTTGACTGCAGAACCGAAAAAGACGGGGGTCTGCTCACCAGCCAAGAAGGCCTGTTGGTCAAACGCGGGCGCTGCCTCATCAAGCAGCTCGAGTTCACCGCGTGCCTCCTCAAATTCGGCACCAAAGCGCTGCAACGCGCCTGGGTTGTCACGCCCCGCGAGCACTTCCTCGTCGCCGCCGCGCTTGTCATCTCCGGCAACAAAGACGCGCATGTGATCGGCGCGGCGATCGTAGACCCCGTGAAACCGCTTGCCCATCCCAACGGGCCAGGTGAAAGGCACGGCGGTCATGCCTAACTCACGCTCGACTTCGTCAACCACGTCCAAGGGCGCCTGGACTTCGCGGTCCATTTTGTTGATGAATGTGAGGATCGGCGTGTTGCGAGCCCGGCACACCTGCAACAGGCGTCGGGTTTGCGGCTCGACGCCATTGGCCGCATCAATCACCATCAGGGCTGCATCGACAGCGGTCAAGACGCGATACGTGTCCTCGGAAAAGTCTTGGTGACCGGGAGTGTCCAACAAATTGATGACGCAATCTCGGTACTCCATTTGCATGACTGAGCTGGCCACAGAGATGCCTCGCTGCTTTTCAATTTCCATCCAGTCACTGGTAGCGTGGCGTGCCGCCTTGCGTGCTTTGAC
>JALQVJ010000175.1 GCA_023260355.1 Burkholderiaceae bacterium
GGGCGGGCGTCAACGACCGATTGCAACGCGCTGCCGCCTGACGCCCAACCCAGCATCTGCGCGCGGCGATGGCAGTGCGTGGCCTTAACCCCCCAACCCTCAGCGCAGGCTGGCCGCCCACTCGATGAGGGCGTGGGTGGCGCGCCGCCCGTCTTTGGCACGATCGTGGTTGATCATGATCACCACGACTTGCAGCCGGCCCGCACGGTCCGTGACGTAACCGGCCAAAGCGCGCACGTCTTTGAGGGTGCCTGACTTCAGGCGCGCGTTGCCCACGCTGCGAAGCGCGTAACCATCCCGGCCCATGGACTGGGCTGTGCCGTCCACCCCTGCGATAGACAAAGACTCGATGAAGAATGGCGCGTTGGGTTGCCGTGCGGCATGCTGCAACAGCACGCCCAACTGTTCAGCAGTGGCGCGGGTCAGGCGCGAAAGCCCGCTGCCGTTGTCCACGGTAGGCGGCGGGACTTGCAGGCTGACTGATTGGCGCCACCACTGCGCCACCACTGCCCGCGACTGCTCGAACGTCGCGGGGCGCGGGGGTTGGTGACCCAGCGTGAGGAACACCTGTTGCGCCATGACGTTGTTGGAAAACTTGTTCACGTCTGCAATGATTTGGTGGAGCGGCAACGAGGGCGCAGACCACAAGAGGGTCGCGTTGGCAGGCACCCGGCCCTCGCGCATGCGCCCTTTGAGTTCGCCGCCAATGCTTTGCCACAAACCCAACAGCGCTCTTTGCGCGTAGCGTTCGGGCTCGATATAGGCCACTGGCCACTCCAACTCTCCACAGGCGCTCGAGTAGGTGCCACCGAAACTGAACCGCGTGGGGTTGTCGACCGTGGCTTTCAGTTGGGTGCGCCAATCGCCGCAGCGGCCTCGTTTCAAGGGCACGGACGAGGGCACCTGCAATTCTGCGAGCGGTGGCTCGACGACCACGTCTGCACGGCCCTTGGCACGATCGGGCTGAAATTTCAAAATCACCGATTTGAAATTGACCAACAACGCGTCGGGCTGCACGTTGTAAGGGCGCAAGACTTCACCATCGAAGTCGGCGGGGTCTTTGGCCGGCAACTCGAACGCCGAATGGTCAAGCACCCAGTCCCCTTGGATCGTTCGCACACCCAGCGCCTGCACCTGCGCATAGGCCTCGAGGATGCGCTCGAGCACCAACTTGGGGTCACCGCCCCCTTGCACGTACAAGTTGCCTTGCAGCACACCGTTGCGAATCGGACCATCGACGTAGAACCGGGTTTGCCACGCGTAGTCGGGCCCGAGCCGATCCACAGCGGCAGCGGTGGTCACCAGCTTGATGACAGAGCCGGGGTTCATCGACGCACGGGTCTGGAAGCTCAGCACGGGCGTCTCTTGGCCCACGGGCACCACCAGCGCACTGACTGCGCTCACTGGGATTTGCGCCTGCGCGAGCGCATCGCGCACCGCGGGTGGCAGGCCTTTGATTTCTGCCGCCGACGCAGGCGCCGATGTGGCGATGCCGATCGCGAGCATCGCGAGTGCAGCGATTCGGGTGAGACGAAGCATGGCATAGCGCATAGATGGCATTGTGCGCAGTTTCTGGGGTGGGCGTGGTTGGATTGGGGCCATTTTTT
>JALQVJ010000204.1 GCA_023260355.1 Burkholderiaceae bacterium
GTGCGTGTGTGGTGGGGGCGGGTGTTCGCTGTTTGTTGTAGGTGAGAGAGTGTGTGTGGTGTGCAGGTGTACATGACGCTGGAGGCGCAGCGTGAGATTTTGGCGGCGCAGCGGCATACGGTGCTGGCAGCAGCTGTCGCGCGGGGCCAGTTGTTGCTGGAAAACATTTCATCCCAAACCACGCGACCAATCATGATGTTCTCTGGCCCGCCCAACAACGATGGGATGACGAACTCACCAACCGATGGCACAAAAACCAACACACACCCGGCGATGATCCCGGACTTTGAGAGCGGCACGGTAATCAACCAAAACGCTTTGAGTGGTCGGGTACCGAGGTCATACGCGGCCTCCAGCAAACGGAAGTCCATCTTGACCAACGTGGCATACAAGGGCAACACCATGAAGGGCAGATACACATACGTCATGCCCACCAACATGGAGATGTCGGTGTAAAGCATGTGGATCGGGTCATGAATCAACCCAACAGCCATCAGTGCTCTGTTGATGATGCCGAAATCCGACAACAGGCCCTTCCATGCGTAGATACGCAGCAAAAACGATGTCCAAAACGGCAGCATCACCATCATCAGCAAGCCAGGCCGGTATCGCTCTGGCGAGCGCGCCATGAAATAGGCAAACGGGTATCCGATCACCAAGCACAACAACGCGGTGGTCAACGCATAACCGATGGAGCGGCCATAGGCTTCGATATAAAGCGTGTCAAAGAGTCTGCCACCGTCCGGGTCCCGGAACACGGACCAATAGTTTTCCAACTTGAGGTGCAGCGCCCCGCTTTCGTCCCACAGCGGTTTGAATGGGATGATGTCCTCACCCATGTCTACAAAACTGATGTACGCCAATATCAGGAACGGCAGCAAGAAAAACAGCAGCAGCCAAAAATACGGCACGCCGATGACAAATCGGCGTCCGGGCATCCAGGTGTTCGCGCTCATGGGGTGGCGGATCCTTTAATCTCGAAGAACAACGCCTGCGTCGTTGCTCCACCAAAAGTAGACCTCGTCATCCCAGGTGATCGGTGCGTCATCGTGGCGACTCACGTTTGCCTCGGTCACCTTCACGCGTTGGCCGTTGGATGCCCGAAGCATGAACGTGTTGTGCGCGCCGAAATATGCGATTTCTTGGACCACCCCCTTGAACACGTTTTGCTGCACTTGCGGCTGCGTTCTGCTGATGCGGATTTTTTCGGGCCGCACCGCCAAAGCCGCCGACATGTTGAGCGTGCCGGATACGCCATGTCCAACATCCATGCGGCCGAGCGCCGTGTCGATCGCACAGCGGTCGACTTCATCCTCGCACAAATGCCCTTCGAACAAATTGACGTTGCCTATGAAGTCAGCCACAAATCGGCAGTTCGGAAATTCGTATATTTCTTTGGGTGTGCCCACCTGCAGAACGCGCCCCTTGCTCATGACAGCAATGCGGTCAGCCATCGTCATGGCTTCTTCTTGGTCGTGCGTCACCATGACGCAAGTCACACCCACACTCTCAACGATGTTGACCAACTCGAACTGGGTTTGCTCGCGCAACTTTTTGTCAAGCGCGCCCAAGGGCTCGTCGAGCAACAACAACTGTGGCCGCTTGGCAAGACTGCGCGCCAGAGCCACGCGCTGCTGCTGGCCGCCTGAGAGTTGGTGGGGCTTGCGTTTGGCGAAATCCTTGAGCTGAACAAGGCCCAGCATTTCATCCACGCGTGCCTTGACTTCGGCTTTGGGCAAGCCCTCGCGGCGCAAACCGAACGCCACGTTGTCCCACACCGTGAGGTGCGGGAACAAGGCGTAAGACTGGAACATCATGTTCACTGGGCGCTCATATGGGGGATGGTTTGAGACCTCTTGTCCACCCAACACGATGCGACCCGACGTTTGGGTCTCAAAGCCCGCGAGCATCCGCAACAACGTTGACTTGCCACACCCTGAGCTGCCCAAAAGCGCAAAAATTTCACCCCGCTCGATCGACAACGACACGTCATCCACTGCCGTGGTGTCGTCAAACTTTTTGGTGAGGTTTTCCGTTGTCAAAAACGGGGCATTGGATGCGGGTGCATTCATGAAACGCCCTTTGATTCAATTCCAGCAAAAAAGGCTGCCCACGCCTTCAGCGCGAGCAGCCCCTGTTTCACGACAGGCGAGCGAGGCTCACTTGCCTTTCTTGAAGTTGTTGTAAACGTCTGCCATGGCTTCGCGAGCAGCGTTCGTGAAGCTGCCCGGAGGGATCATCTTGCTCATGTATGCAGACTCAACAAAGATGGTCTTGTTGGCAGCGATCGATGGCTCGATCTTGCTCAATGCTGCGGTGTTGCCGGTGGGGTAGTTCATCTCGTTGGCCATCGACGCAGCGTTCTCAGCGCGCAAATAGAAGTCGATGAACTTGTGCGCCGCGTCAACGTGCTGGGCATCCTTCGTGATCGCCATGGTGTCAAAGAAGATCAGCGCGCCACCGGTGGGCAACAAGGCTTCGATCTTGTCTTTTGAGCCATTTTCTTTGGCCGCGTCAGAGGCCAAATTGATGTCGCCAGACCAGCCAATCGCCACACAAGCGCGTGCCCCAGCCAGGTCATCGATCATGGTGCTGGAGAAAATGCGAATGTCCTTGCGCACTTTGGCCAACATCTTGCCGGCGGCTTCATAGTCGGCAGGGTTGTTGGAGTAGGCGTTCTTGCCGATGTAGTGCAAGGCAACGGGCAGAATCTCCGTGGGTGAGTCCAGGTAGGCGATGCCGCACTTCTTCAGCTTGGCGGTGTACTTGGGATCAAAGACCAAGTCCCATGCGTTGGCGGGCATGGGCATGTTGCCCAACGCCTTCTTGGCGCGGGTGGTGTTGATGCCGACCGTGGTGAATCCCCAAGCCCAGGGCACCAGGTGCTTGTTGCTGGGGTCCGCGCCATCAAGCGTCTTCATGACAGCGGGGTCCAAGTTTTTGAGGTTGGGCAGCTTGGCCTTGTTCAGGGGCTGCAACAGGCCGGCTTCAATTTGTGGCTTGGCGAACACGCTGCCAGGCACAACGATGTCGTAGCCGGTTTTGCCCGCGACCAATTTGGCGTGCAACGCCTCGTTGGTTTCAAAGGTGTCGTAATTGACCTTGATACCGGTTTCCTTTTCGAAGGCAGCAATCATGCCCTCGGGGATGTAATCGGGCCAGTTGTAAATGTTGAGGACCTTGTCTTCGGCCATCGCCGCTTGAGAAAGCACCAGCAGCGAGCCTGCCGCAGCCGTCAAAAAACGCTTGTTCATCATCGTTCAACTCCAAGGACAACACCGCGTGCGCGGCAAAAAGGCATCTCTGCCAAATGAAAGGCATTGTGCCAAACACATGGCAACAACGTGTAGAAGACCACGCCTGAGATTGTAGAGCGGCTATTCTGCCGCCATGACACCCTCTGCTCGTAAACCCTGAAGTGTCAGATCCAAAACTTTGCGAATCCGCAACATCAATACATCGATATCGGCCCGAGTCATCACCAGCGGCGGAGCGATGATCATCCTGTCCCCCACCGCCCGCATGATCAGACCATTGTCAAAACAATGGGCTCGGCAGCGCATGCCCACCTCGAGGCTGGCATCAAACGCGGCGCCTGTGGCTTTGTCTTGGCACAACCACAGCGCCGCCACCAAGCCGCACGTTTGGGTGGCGCCGACCAAGGGGTGCTGCGCCAATTCGGCATACTTGTCGGCCAAATATGGGCCGGTGTCGTCGCGCACGCGTTCGACCAAGCCCTCTCGCTTCATGATGTCCAGGTTCGCCAATGCCACAGCACATGCCACGGGGTGGCCGCTGTAGGTATAGCCGTGATTGAACTCGCCGCCTTTTTCAATCAGGACCCGGGCAACTTTGTCGCCCACCAGCACGCCGCCCAACGGGACGTAGCCGCTGGTGATGCCTTTGGCAAATGTCACCAAATCCGGGCGCATGCCAAAGCGCTCGTATGCGAACCAATGGCCTAAACGGCCAAAGGCGCAAATCACCTCATCGCTGATCAGCAAGATACCGTACTGATCCACAATGCGCTGAATCTCTGGCCAATAGGTGTCGGGTGGCACGATGACGCCGCCGGCGCCCTGAACGGGCTCGCCAATAAAGGCCGCCACTTTTTCCGGGCCGACCTCTAGAATTTTTTCTTCCAGCCACCGAGCCGCGCGCACCCCAAACTCAGCCTCGGTTTCGCCGGGGAGGCGCTTATCGCCGTAGTGCGGCTGCTCCACGTGCGTGATGTTGGGAATGGGCAAGTCGCCTTGCGCATGCATCCCGCTCATGCCGCCCAACGAGGCCCCGGCCATGGTGGAGCCGTGGTAGCCGTTGACTCGGCCAATGATGATCTTGCGCTCAGGCTGTCCAAGCAAGTCCCAATACCGGCGAACCATGCGGACGTTGGAGTCGTTGCTCTCGCTGCCACTGCTGGAATAAAACACATGCGTGAACCGCTGATCACCGCTGGGCGGCGCCAGGTCGATCAATTGTTTGGCCAGTCGCACGGCCGGCTCGTTGGTGGTGTTGAAAAAGGCGTTGTAGTACGGCAAGCGCATCATTTGCTCAGCCGCCGCATTGGCCAGCTCCTGTCGGCCGTAACCGACATTGACACACCACAGGCCACTCATGGCATCCAGCAAGGTGTTGCCGTCAGAGTCATGTACATAGATGCCTTGGGCTTGCGTGATGACTTTGACGCCACGCTCTGACAACGCTTGGTGATCGGTAAATGGGTGCATGAAATGCGCGGCATCCCATGCGGCAATTTCGCTCGGGCTGAGGGTTTCAGTCATAGGTTGTTTCCGGTTGGGGTTCAAACGTGCAACAACAAATGTTCTCGCTCCCATGGCGAGATCACTTGCATGAACGCTTCGAATTCAAGCTCTTTGATTTCGGCATACACCGTGATGAAGTCCCGACCCAATATGTCGTGCAACTCGCTGTCTTGTCGCAACCAGTCCAAGGCCTCACCCAAACTGCGCGGCAACGAGTAGGGCGCCAAGTAGGCATCACCTCGCATTTCGACTTTGTGAGGCGTTTTGTTTTTCATGCCCAAGTAGCCACAAGCCAAGGTGACAGCCAATGCGATGTAGGGGTTGGCATCTGCGCCGATGAGCCGGTTTTCAAGGCGGCGCGCTTCACCGCTTGAAATGGGCGAGCGAATCCCGACTGTGCGGTTGTCATGGCCCCACTCCAGGTTGATGGGTGCCGCGGTGTGGCGCGTCAGACGGCGGTAGCTGTTGACGTAGGGGGCCACCAGCGCCATGGCGTGTGGCATGTGGCGTTGCAGTCCGCCGATGTAGTGGTGAAAGGCGGGTGCATAGTCTCCATTGGGTTGACTGAAAATGTTGCGCCCCGTGGCCTTGTCTAGCACGTTTTGGTGGATGTGCATGGCGCTACCGGGCTCGCCCGCGATCGGCTTGGCCATGAAG
>JALQVJ010000212.1 GCA_023260355.1 Burkholderiaceae bacterium
ACCTTGGGTTTGGCGCTTTTCATGCGGGTCCCTTTGCCAGCGGCCATGATGGCGACTTGCAAAGCGTGTGATGGGCGTGTGGTCATGGCGCTCGTCTTTAGAAATGGCTTGAAATAAAGGTGTCGCAACCTGGGTCGCAAAACTGTGATCAATTTTAAGTTGGAACAGTGCATCTGCCAGGGTGTGCGCGGCTTTGCGCTCATCACACCTGGCAATACCCTAGATCAATCGATCTCGCCTTGGGTGAGCTCAATCCAACACGGGTCCACGCGTCAAGGCTGGGGCTGCATGCCACGCTCAAGCATCGCGATGACCTCGTCTGCAAATTGTGCGTAGCTCAGTGGGCCACCGGTTTTCAGCCAGGTGAATGTCCAATTCATCATGCCGAACAACATCATGGTGAGCGGGGTGGCATTGGTCGCATTCATCCGGGCACCATAGGCGCGTTGCAAAAACCGAGTGAATGCCGACACGACGTTGCGCTGCCGATCCAAAATCACGTCGCGTTGCGTTGCAGCCAAAAACTTGGTGTCATTCAGCAGCGCCACATGGCGTGTCGCACTCTGTTCGTATTCGATCAAAAAGTGGCGAATCAGCGCTTGCAGGGTGGCCTTGTCGTCCATTCCTTGGCGCTGTGCAATCGCCTCGGTTTCACCAATGATCACCAACAAGCGTTGCGTGTATCTGTCCAGCAGGTCGAACAAAATGGCATCTTTGCCGTCATAGTAGTGGTAGAGCCTTGCTTTGCTCGTGCCGCATGCCTGGGCGATGTCATTCATGCTCGCGGCAGTGTAGCCCTTGTCTGCAAAGCACTGGGCTGCCATATCCAAAATGGCATCCCGTTTGAATTCATGGTTGGCTGATTTAGGACGAGCCATGATTCATGGGGTCCATGCGTTTGAGCCCGGCAGCGGCCACACCAACCCGTTCTCGTTCAGGATCGCATCCAAGGGCACATCGTGTGGCTCGGGTTCCAGGTCAGGCAAAAATGCGTTGGCGAATCCCAATCCGACCGTGAATGGGCGTGGCGTCAGCGCAGCGAGCGTTTTGTCATAAAAGCCGCCGCCATAGCCCAGGCGATAGCCGCCCGGGCCGTAGCCCACGCATGGCACAAAAAGCAACGTGGGCTCAAAGGTGTCGGTGCCCTTGGGCTTGGGGATACCGTAGGCGTCTTCCTCCATGGGGCATCCCGGGTACCACACGTGAAAGCGCAGCGTACCGTGCGCTTTGTCCACCACCGGTAGGCCGATGCGGCGATTCACGATGGCCTCCACGGCGTCAGTCTCGCGCCCGGCCTCCTGCCAGCGGTATAGAGCTGGCAGCGGATCAAACTCGCCTTTGATGGGCCAATAGGCGCCGATCGTTTCGTCCCCGCGTTCGACGAGCCACGCGCGAATCACCCGCTGCAGCCATTGGCTGCGCTCTTGATGGTCAGCCATGCTTTGCCGGCGCTCGACCAGTGCTTTGCGCAACATTTTTTTGTCTGAACCGTACAAAAGAGCGAGGTCGCCAGAGTCATTCGGTGTGGGTGTGTTCATAATGCTTCGATGTTTACAAACGGCATGGTGCGTCGCTTTGCATGTGGTCTATTGTGGCTCACATCGTTGACTTTTGCCCATGCGGATGATGCGAAGACTTGGGCGAGGTTGGAAGCCGCCCATGCCCGCTCGGATGCGGAAAGCGCCCTCATTTTGCGCAGCCGAATTCGGGATCCCATCTTGGCGCCTTTGGCTGACTATTGGGTGCTTTCGGCCCGTCTCAATCAAGCGAGTCACGCAGATGTAGACGCCTTTTTGGCGCGCTGGCAAGGCACCTATTACGAGGATCGCCTGCGCGCCGAATGGATGCGCTTGTTGGGTAAGCAGCAGGCGTGGGACCAGCTGTTGGAGCACCATGCCCGATACCGCATGAGGGACGACTCTGGGCTCGCGTGCTGGGTGATGGCAGCGCGTGTGGAGAGCGGGCAAGCATTTGATCGGGTGCAACTTGAGCGTTTATGGCTCAGTGGACAGTCCGTCTTGCCAGGATGTGCGCACGCTGTGGCGGTGCTGTGGTCACGCCAGCAGTGGACCGAAGCCCTGATTTGGCAGAAGGTGCGGGCTGCGATCGAGTACCGTGAGTGGAAGCACGCCAAGGCAGCAGTTGAGATCATTGATCCGTCTTTGCGCCGTGCGGTTGACGAGGTGCATTTGCGCCATGAACGGATTTTGTCCGGGTACGTGGACCCATCCTGGCGCCCATTCAAAAGCGAGGTCATGGCGTGGGCGCTGATTCGCGCTGTGAGACTCAATCCCGAGGCCCACGCCGTCTGGGCTGCTCGCATTGGCGCGGCAGCGCTGAGCGCCGAGCAAAGACAATGGTTGCAGGCCACGCTGGGCACTTGGATGGCACTGCAACA
>JALQVJ010000216.1 GCA_023260355.1 Burkholderiaceae bacterium
AGTGGCACTCAGGGCGTGCGCGCGAGTTTGATACGTGACCTTGGCTTCGAGGCCTTCAGAGGTTTCAGGCTTGAGGTTGGGGTCGCCGTAAACAGAGTCGTACATCTGCGACAGAGTAGGCGCACGAAAACCGGTCGAGGCACCTAGTACCAAGCGCGTGTTGGTGGCGATGTCGTTTCCGTAGCTCAGTCCCCAGGTCTGGCGGTTGCCAAATCCAGAGATGTGGTCATTGCGAACGCTGGTCTGGAAGCTATGGACCCCATGCTTGATGCTCCAACTGGCATTGACGCTGTCTTGTTGGCGCGAGCCTTCTTGCGCTGCATTGAACCAATCGTCCGCGGCAGCTTCAAAAGTGTCGTCGATGTGCTCAAGGCCCAAGCTCAGCAGTTGGTTCTGGCTAACGGCGAGGTGGTTGTCCAGCCGAAGTGAGCTCAAACGGGTGAAGTGATCTTTGTCGTAGCCCAACCCGTCAACCGTGGGTTGGCGCTGATGAGATTTGCTGTCCGACCATTGCATCTTTGAGCGCCATTGATCGCTCCAGTCTGACTCGAGAACCAAGCTGTACGCACGCAAATTGCCCAGCATCTTCATGTCTGGGCCGCCATCCCAACGCACCTCATGGTCAAGGCTGGTGCTTTGAATGGTCTTGAGGGCGACGTGGTGTGCGGGGTTGATTTGCAAACCCAATGTTGCGCTCATGTTGGAGCGGGTCCAGTACTCTGTGGCTGGCGTGTGCTCAATATCGGGTTTGGTGTCGTAGCCCGCGTTGGTTTGCCGGCCTAGGGCGATGGCGTAGTCCACCGCTCCGACTTGATCCGCTTTCAGCCATTGAAAAACGCGGTTTTGCTGGCTGCCAAGGCCAAGGCTTGCGGCATGGCGCGCGCCGTCGCGGCCATCGACCGACAAGATCTGAATCACCCCGCCCATGCCGTCAGAACCATATTGGCTAGAGCTTGGGCCCCGCAAAATCTCAATGCGCTCAGCTTGCGAGGGGGCTATCAACGACCAAGGTGCGCCGCCACCTGTCACATAGCCGTCTTGGCGATCGATGCGGATGCCGTCCAAATACACCGCCGTCATCCGTGCCTCGGCTCCGCGGATGAAGACCATGTTGCCGCTGGTGAGCCCTTCGACACTGGGGAGCAATTGCAGCCTCTCACCCAATTGCGCGCCTTGAACGCCCAACAGTGAGGTGGCGTCAAGTACGTCGATATCTGCCAAGGTTTCAGAGACTGGCTGTTCAATCCGCGTGGCGGTTACCACAACGGGCTCAATCAGAGTCTCCGTTGTACCTGAGGGTGAAGTCGAAGAAGAAAGCGTTTGTGCCATGCCAACGGGGCTTAGGCATAGCCACAGCGCAGCAAGCGCCACTGGGTGGTATCGAAGTGTCATAAGAAGCATTCAAGGTCAACGCCCTGTGCTGTCCTCCCCGACAGCGTGGGCAAATGTGACTTGACCGCAGTCAAGTCGCCTTGTTGGCCGGTATCCGGGCTGACGAAAACAACGTTCAATGCCTTCCCAGCACGTGTGTGCCAGTGGCGATGGGATTGAACGCGGGGTGCCTTCAGGGGTGAGGGCGACCCGTTCGCTTACCGTTGCGGGGGCAGCGCAGGTTAGGCGAGTGCGCTGGCACGTGACCCTCCTGCTTCCCGTTGAACTGTTTCCTCAGAAAAGGAAACGAGCACCAACGTGGCGATTGTAAAGCGGGGGCCGGCAGAGCGGCGTCAGAGAGGTGTCAGTTGTGGGGCGCTTGCTGCGACGCGCCAATCCAGAGACGCTCGGCCCAGACGTTCAGCGTGCGAGTGCGACCGACTTGATCTGAGCCCATACCGGTTGACCCACGCTGAGCCCGAGCTCATGCACCGCCTTTTGCGTGACTCGGCTCAGGATCAAGGCCGACCCGCAGCGCATCTGCACCAGCGCTTGGGCGGGGTGCTGGGCCGGTGCGATGTGTTCGATGGTGCCTGCGATTTGGTTTTGGATGCTCGTGTGGTGAGCCGCCTGGGTGGTGATGCTCACATCGCGCGCCAACAGCCGCAGCCGCACGGACTGCCCAGAGACCAAGCCGCTGTCGCGGACACTCAACTCGCCGCCGTCAAATTGTGCGTGCGCCAAGTGCCACTCGGTTTCGATGTGGGTCACCCGCGCTTCGATCAACACCGAGGCCTCCTCGGCTTGTGCCAAGGGCGTGTCGGTGCGCGCCATGACTTCGGCCAAAGTGCCTTGCGCCTTGACTTGACCATCCTCCAAAACCACGACGTGATCGGCCAGCCGCAAGACCTCTTCGATCGAATGCGTCACGTAAACCATGGGGATGCTCAAGCTGCGTTGCAAGCGCTCTAGCCACGGCAAGATGTCTTGCTTGCGTTGCCAGTCCAGCGCTGCCAGGGGCTCATCCATCAACAGAAGCTGCGGTTGCGCCGCCCAAGCACGCGCAATCGCGACGCGCTGTTGCTCGCCGCCAGAGAGTTGCTGAACCGGGCGGTCCCACAGGTGTGCAATGCCCAGTGTCTCCAAGGCCGGTGCCAAGCGCTGTTGGGCCTGGCGCCGTTGATCGCGGGGCAAGCCGAACGCCAAGTTGCCGCGCACATCGAGGTGCTGCAGCAAGCGCGCCTCTTGAAAGACCATGCCCAACGGGCGCTGCCAAGTCGGCAAAAAACGCTGTTCGTCTTGCCACACCTGGCCGTTGACGCGGACCCGCGCGCTGGGT
>JALQVJ010000228.1 GCA_023260355.1 Burkholderiaceae bacterium
TGAATTTGCACTTACTCGACTCCAACATGGAGTCACTTCGTTGAACGGGCTCGTCTAAAAACCTGAACAACACCTTTTTTTGAAAGCTAACTTAAGCTTTCTTCGGGCGCTTAGCGCCATATTTAGAACGCGATTGCTTGCGGTCTTTCACGCCTTGCAAGTCGAGTGAACCGCGCACAATGTGATAACGCACACCAGGCAAGTCTTTCACACGACCACCACGTACCAAAACCACGGAGTGTTCCTGCAAGTTGTGGCCTTCACCACCGATGTAGGAGATCACCTCGAAGCCGTTGGTCAAGCGCACTTTGGCAACTTTACGCAGAGCGGAGTTAGGTTTTTTAGGCGTCGTGGTGTACACACGGGTGCAGACACCGCGACGCTGGGGGCAGTTTTCCATCGCAGGGCTTTTTGACTTGATCTTTTCGACCTCGCGCCCGTGACGGATAAGTTGATTGATGGTTGGCATGTAACGTCCCTAAACGTTTGAAAACAGAAAACCCTTCGGAAAATTCCGAAAAGCCCGCGATCATATCACTCACGAACGGGCTTTGTCTATCAGAGGGCGATTAACTGGGCGAATTCCAGGTTGGAGAGGGGTGATTCCGTCTCAATCCAGCGACAACAACAAGTGGTGCCAAAGCCGCTTCATCAGCCCCGCCTCGGGTACAGCTTCGATGACTTTCAGCTCGCCACGCGTCAACACTTGATCGCCGTCACCCCACAAGACTTCGACCTTGCCGACGGTGGCCCCTGCCTCCAGCGGGGCTTTCAGCTGTTTGGGGTAGTCGAGGCGGGTGCGCAGTTGACCATTTGCGCCCTGCGGGGCCGCCACCCAAAGACCGCCAGGCACACCGAGCTCGGCAACATCGGCCATGCCGAACCAGACCTGTGGCTTCACCAAAGCGTCTCCATCCTTGGGCAAGCGTGCCACGCGGAATGCTGCAAAACCCCAATTGAGTAACTTTTGGCTCTCATTCGCGCGGGCCAGCGCACTGCTGGCACCCAACACAACGCTCAACAACCGCCGCTCTTCGCCGGGAACCCCGGGAACAGGCCGCTTGGCCGTTGCAACCAAGCAATAGCCTGCGGCTTGGGTATGCCCCGTCTTCAAGCCGTCCACCGTGGGGTCACGATAGAGCAACAAGTTGCGATTCATGTCATTGGCTTTGGGGGTCCCTGGGTAGTGGTATCGCTGTATGGCGTAGTAGCCGACATACTCTGGAAAATCGCGATACAGGCGCGTGGCCAATGTCGCCAGGTCGTTCGCTGTGGTGGTGTGCCCTTCGGCGGGCATGCCCTCGGGGTTGCGATAAGTGGTGTTGACCATGCCCAGCGCCTTGGCCTGCTGATTCATCAGCTCCACAAACTGCTCGACAGTGCCTGCAACGCCCTCTGCCAAAGCCACCGTTGCGTCGTTGCCGGACTGAACAATCATGCCTTTGATGAGGTCCTCGACCGGCACTTGCCAGTTCGGCTCGATGAACATGCGCGAGCCCTGCATCCTCCATGCTCGCTCGGAAATCGTCAGCGTTTGATCCAGCGCCATGCGCTTGTTTTTGAGGGCGTCGAACACGACGTAGGCCGCCATCAATTTGGTCAAGGAGGCGGGCTCAACAGGCTTGTCTGCATCGCGAGAGGCCAAGACTTGGTTCGCCTTCAAATCAATCAACAAATACGCTTTGCCGGCCACCTCGGGCGGCGAAGGCCAAGCAGCCGCTTGGGCCAACCCCATGAAAAACACCCCTAGAGCCGCCAATAACCAACGCTTCATATGTATTCCTTAAGCCTCAAACTGAGAAGATGCCTCAGCCATTAAATGCCGAACAACCAATCCTTTGAGGAGCGGCAGCCGGCCATGAAAAAAATGTTCCCCGCCTGGGACCACCGTCACCGGCAAGCCCTGCGGCCGAGCCCAATCCATGACTGCGCCAAGAGGCACCGTATCGTCCTCTTCGCCATGAACCACCAAGGTGCGCTCGTGCCATGCCTCTGGCACAGCAGCCACCTCAAAACGGCTGGCAGCAGTGCCCACCAAGACGGCAGCCTGAATTTGACGGCCCGCAGCAAATGCCGCCTGAATGGCGTGGCTCGTCACTGCAGCGCCAAATGAAAACCCCGCAAGGGCAAGCGGACCCGATGGGGCAAATGCATCGATGACTGCACCCAAATCGTCGCGCTCGCCAACCCCTTCAGCGTGCACGCCAGTCGACTCGCCCACACCTCTGAAGTTAAAGCGCACGGCACGCCACCCTGCCTGTAAAAACGCTCTGGCCACGGTTTGGACGACCTTGTTGTCCATGGTTCCGCCGAACAGTGGGTGTGGGTGCGAAATGACCGCAGTACCGCGCACAGGTCCGGTGGGTTCGTCAAGGGCGACCTGCAACTGACCGACAGGGCCGGCCATCAAAACGCTCTGGGTTTTGGGGTTCATGACCGCTCAGCGCCCCACACTCTCCGGCAACTGAAGCCTCTCCACGATCTGCCCGTTGGCCAAATGCTGCTCGACAATTTCGTCAATGTCGCTCTCGTCGACAAAGGTATACCAAACCCCCTCGGGATACACCACCGCCACGGGGCCACCTGCACAGCGATCCAAGCAGCCGGCCTTGTTGACACGAACCTGCCCTTTGCCTGACAAACCCATGGCTTTCACCTTGGATTTGCAACGATCAAACCCCGCCTTGGCGGCGTGATCAGCACAACATGCCTCACCATTAGGCCGCTCGTTCAAACAAAAGAAAATGTGCTTTTGATAGTAGGGTGATGTGTTCATAAGCTGGATTGTAGAAGCGAGAAAGTGTCAATCAACCGCGTGGCCTTTGGCGTATCCGCAAAGCCAACAATGCCATCACCACCCAAGGCCATGCAAGCGCAATCCACGACAAGACCCCGTTGACTCTGGCCGTGCGGCCTTGGTTGAACGTTTGCCACTCCATGTCCCAATACCCGCTGTGCGCAAAGATATTGACGCCGACTGCGTGAGCCAACAGCACCAGCAGACCTGCAGGCACGCCCCACTTGCGCGGCAGTGCCAACAGCCCCGCACCCAGCAACACTGCCAGCCCAAGTGCGAGCGGTGTCGACGTGCTCAGCCAGGTTCCCGCATGGTCAAGACCGTGCGTGAGCGCGGACACAGCCGTGAGCGCCAACACGCTGACGGCCAAAAGACCCATGCCCATCACCCACTTGTTCAAACGGCCTTGCACAGCCAGGTGAATCAACCCCATCGGAGAGAGCAGGGTCACGGCAATCAGCGCCGACTCTTGATGGTCGCTCAACACCCACCCCCTGTCCCAATTGGCAGAGCTGGTGAATGGCCACCACGATTGCAACACATGGAGCCACGCATCCGCCGGCCACCGCCCAATCGCGAACGGCAGTGCACTGGGCACGAACAAGGCCAACACCCACAACACCAACAACACCCATTCCGGACCACTGTTGGGGCTCATCCATTGGGACCGCACGCTCTGCCAAGTCTTGACGCGGTGCGGCGCACTGAAGAACCAAGCCAGGACCGCGCCGCTGAACCCTCCCAAGGTGTTGAACGCCCAATCCACATTGGATGAAACCCGTGAGTCCAAAAAGCCTTGAAGTGCCTCCAAGACAAGCGACAGCAACGAGGCTTGGATCGTCGCCCACACCAGCCGTTGCGCTTTGCGCCTCGCCCGCAAAAGGCGCCAGCCCCACAGGAACCCAAGCGGCAAGTAACCCAGCCAGTTCAACCACAGGTCACGCTGAGTCCAGTATTTTGGCCAAGGGGAAAAGAACCAATCGGACAGTTGCCAGCCAGAATCACGCCAGCCCTCAAAAGGGTAAAGGCTGGCGTACACGATGCCCAGCGCGACGACCCATCCGAACGGACGAGCCATTGAGTCCTGTTTGGGCATCGCGCGCTGAAGCCGCCCTGGTTTTTAGAAGGGTTTGACCACCACCAAAATCACAGCGATCAGCAGCAAGACCACTGGGATTTCGTTGAACCACCGGTACCAAACGTGCGAGCGACCGGGCTCACCGGCCTTCCACTTGCGCAACATGCGGGCACACGCGTGGTGGTACCCAAGAATCAACACAACAACCAAGAGCTTGGCGTGAACCCAGCCTTGGCCTTGGCCGATGCCATAGGTCAACCACAACACAAAGCCGAACACCAACGCCGGTACCGCGAGGATGTGGGTGAACCGAAGGAGTTTGGTCGCCATCAACAACAAACGGTCTCGCTCCGCCACGCTATCCTTGGGCACCATGGCCAAGTTGACGTATATCCTGGGCAAGTAAAAAAGACCCGCGAACCAGCTGGCCACGAACACGATATGTAAAGCTTTGATCCACAACATGGTGACAGTGTATGCCTGTGTTGAAATCAGAGTTGTTCCCAGGGCAATCCGTCGAATCGCCAGCCACTCAGCGTGGATCGATGGAATTGATCATCCAGCTCTCCCTCAAAGCCATGAAGCACGTTGATGACGTGGGTAAAGCCGGCGGCCTCTAAGGCCAGACCTGCATCGATCGTGCGCTTGCCACTGCGGCAAATCAACACAACGGCGCGGCCGAGATCGCGCACTTCGCCTTTCACGGCATCGACGAAAGCGTCGGGTCGAGGCATCAGCTCTGGGTATTCATACCAAGGGATATTCACAACGCCGGGCGGGCGGCCCACATAGAGCGACTCAATTTCCATACGGACATCAAGGAAAACAGCGCTGGGGTCAGACTGGATATAGGCCCAAGCTTCAGTGGGGAGCATGTGAATCATGGCGCTATTGTCGCTCAGTCATGTGGGTGGCACCACTACAATCCGTGTATGAACTCCGCTCCCCATGCACCCGCATTAACCTACACCCGTGGCGCGGCTTTGCCCGCTATTCTGCGCCAACGCATTGCCATCATGGACGGCGCCATGGGCACAATGATTCAGCGCCTGAAGCTGACAGAAGAACAATACAGGGGCGTGCGGTTTGCCGAGATTCAACAAGATGTCAAAGGCAACAACGAACTGCTGAGCCTGACTCGGCCTGATGTGATCCAAGACATCCATGAGCGTTATCTGTTGGCGGGCGCCGACCTGATCGAGACCAACACGTTTGGCGCCACCCGCGTGGCCCAAGAAGACTACGACATGGCGGATCTGGCATATGAAATGAATGTGCAATCAGCGCGTATCGCCAAGGCTGCTTGCGACAAGCACAGCACGCCCGAGCATCCCCGGTTCGTGCTAGGCGCAATTGGGCCAACGCCCAAAACGGCAAGCATCAGCCCGGATGTGAACGACCCCGGCGCTCGCAACGTTTCTTTTGAGCAACTCCAAGCGGCCTACGCCGAGCAAGTCGAGGGCCTTTTGGACGGCGGAGCCGACGCCCTGCTGGTGGAAACGATCTTTGACACACTGAACGCCAAGGCAGCCTTGTTCGCCATCGAGGCCGTCTTCGAAGCGCGACAAGAGCGTGTGCCATTGGTCATCAGCGGCACGGTGACAGATGCCTCTGGGCGCATCCTCAGTGGGCAAACGGTCTCAGCCTTTTGGGCCAGCGTGCGCCACGCTCGACCACTCGCAGTCGGCTTGAATTGCGCCTTGGGGGCTGCGCTGATGCGGCCTTACATCCAAGAGTTGGCCAAACTTGCCGAAGACACGTTCATCAGTTGCTACCCCAACGCCGGGCTGCCCAACCCGATGAGCGACACCGGGTTCGACGAGACGCCTGAGGTCACCAGCCGCTTGTTGCACGAGTTTGCAGCCCAGGGGTTGGTCAACATCGTGGGCGGGTGCTGCGGCACGACGCCAGAGCACATCGCCGCGATCGCTCATGCGGTCGCACCGCAAAGCGCGAGGGCGGTCAGCAAACCGGTGTTTTATGCCGCTGCGGCCTGAACCCGGTACCGGTGTGCGCCAAAAAAAACCCGGCCATAGCCGGGCAGTAAACGCCTTTTGCTGTCACACATCAGGCCCCGCTCAGGGAGGAAAAGCGGGGAGCGGCGCTTCTCAGCACCACCCGCGAACCATATTACCCGCTTCAGCCGCAAACCCCCAACGCGCTCAGTGCGGCATGTTGTCCTACCCCAACATGCCAAAGGCCCGTGTTTTTGCCACAATCCAAACATGACCAAATCCATTTCTTCCTCTGCTCCATACCCATTGTCACGGCCCCGTCGGTTGCGCCGAGACGCCACCACTCGGCGACTGGTTCGTGAGCATTCACTTAGCGTAGACGATCTTATTTATCCAGTTTTCGTCTTGGAGGGAGAGGGGCGCAGAGAGGCTGTGGCATCGATGCCGGGGGTTGAGCGGGTCAGCTTGGATTTGTTGCTGAACGTGGCGGCCGAGTGCGTCGAACTGGGCATCCCTGTCATGGCTTTGTTCCCAGTGATCAGCCAAGACCTCAAAACCTCAGACGGGCGCGAAGCCGCCAACCCAAACGGTTTGATCCCGCAGGTGGTGCGCACATTGAAGGCGGCCCACCCTGAGCTCCTGATCATGACAGACGTGGCCCTTGACCCTTACACGAGCCATGGGCAAGACGGGCTGCTCGACGACAACAACTACATTTTGAACGATGCCACGGTTGAAGTCTTGGTGAAGCAAGCACTTACACAAGCTGAAGCAGGCGTGGATATCGTGGCGCCCAGCGACATGATGGATGGGCGCATCGGCGCCATCCGCCAAGCGCTTGAAGACGCGGGCCATGTTCACACGCGAATCATGGCTTACAGCGCCAAGTATGCGTCCGCGTTTTATGGCCCCTTCCGTGACGCGGTGGGCTCGGCAAACAACCTGGGCAAAGCGGACAAGAAGGTCTACCAAATGGATGCCGGAAACACCAACGAGGCGCTGCGGGAAGTGGGTCTGGATTTGGCTGAGGGCGCCGATATGGTCATGGTCAAACCAGGCATGCCCTACCTGGATGTGGTCCGTCGGGTGAAGGACGAGTTTGGGGTGCCAACATTCGCGTATCAGGTGAGTGGTGAGTACGCCATGATCAAGGCTGCTGCAATCAACGGCTGGCTGGACGGCAGCGCTGTCATGATGGAGAGCCTGCTTGGATTCAAACGCGCAGGTGCCGACGGCATCTTGACTTACTTCGCGCTGGACGCTGCGCGCCAATTGCGCGGGACGTGAGCGCTGTGGACTTGAAGCCCCTGCTCACGCTGATTGCCATCGTCAATCCTATGGCGGTCGTGCCGTTTTTCATTCACTACACCCAAGGTTTTTCGGACGCACAGGCCAAGCGCACGATCCGCACCGCCTCCTTGAGTGTGTTCATTGTGATGGCGGTGTGCGCCCTGATTGGGCTGCAAATTTTGGGGTTTTTTGGCATTTCCTTGGCGGGCTTTCAAGTCGGGGGGGGCATGCTATTGCTGATGTCTGCACTCAACATGCTGCAGGCCAAGCCCATTGAAGGCAAAGTGAACGAGCACGAGCTCACCGGCAACGCCGGCATGCACTCTGTGGGCGTCGTCCCGCTGGCCATTCCCCTGCTTGCGGGGCCGGCCACCATGTCGACTGTGGTGATTTATGCAGAGCAGTCTCAAACGCTCTTTCAGCAAGGATTGCTGATTGTCTACGCCGCAGTGGTGTCGGCGTTGACGTACTTTTGCATGCGCATGGCGCACCCCATTTCGCAAACGCTCGGTCGCACCGGCATCAACATCATGACTCGCTTGATGGGTTTGATCCTTGCAGCGCTCGCCGTTGAAGTCATGGCCAGTGGCCTCTCCCAGCTCTTTCCGGCGCTGAGGGGCTGATGGCCAAGGACAGCTTTTACACCTGCAACGCCTGTGGCGGCACGCACCCCAAATGGCTGGGCAAGTGCCCACATTGCGACGCGTGGAACACGCTGGTCGAGACCGCAGCGCCCACGAAAAGCAGCAAGCCGTCGCGCTCACTGGCCGCGACGAGCCCAGTCACAACACTGGGCGACATCACGGCCTCTGACGTCAGCCGCAGGCCTGTTGGCATGGCAGAACTGGACCGTGTGCTCGGAGGCGGCTTGGTTGATGGCGCAGTGGTCTTGATTGGTGGAGATCCTGGGATCGGCAAGTCCACGCTGCTGCTTCAAGCCATGGCACGGCTGGCGCAACATGAACCCACGCTCTATATCACCGGCGAGG
>JALQVJ010000349.1 GCA_023260355.1 Burkholderiaceae bacterium
CATTGATGCCAACCATGCCCACTTGGATGCGGCGCGCAAACTCGCGAGCCACGTTCCCGTCTCGGGTGTAGCAGGCCACGCCGTTGCCAAACTCGTGGTCATTGACCAGTTGCACGGCATCGGCGAACGACGCCACACGCACGCATGACAACACCGGGCCAAAGATTTCGTCGCGGTGGATCGACATGTCGCTGGTGACGTGGTCAAAGATGGTGGCGCCCAGCCAAAACCCTTGATCGCACCCAGCACCCGCTTGCTTGCCATCAAATTGGCGACCATCGAGCACCAAGGTTGCGCCTTCTTTGACGCCCGCTTCGATGCAGTTGCTGATGCGCTGGTGCGCTGCGGCGGTGACGATGGGGCCCATTTCTGCATCAAGGTTCATGCCGTCCAGCACCTTGAGCTTGCGCGCGCGATCGAGCAGCTTGGGCATGACCTTCTCGGCGATGTCGTTGCCGACAAAAGTCGCCACGGAAATGGCCATACACCGTTCACCCGCCGAGCCAAAGGCTGCACCCATCAGCGCATCGACCACTTGGTCGACGTCGGCATCGGGCATGATCACCATGTGGTTCTTGGCGCCGCCCAATGCCTGCACGCGCTTGCCGTGGCGTGCGCCCGTCTCATAGATGTAGTTGGCAATGGGGGTGGAGCCCACAAACGAAATCGCTTTGACGTCGGGGTGCTCCAGCAACGCATCCACGGCTTCTTTGTCACCTTGCACCACGTTGAATACGCCATCAGGCAAGCCCGCCTCTTTCAAGAGCTCTGCCATCAGCAGCGTCGCTGAAGGATCGGTGGGGCTGGGTTTGAGCACAAAGGTGTTGCCGCAGGCGATCGCGACTGGGTACATCCACATGGGCACCATCACCGGGAAGTTGAACGGCGTGATGCCGGCCACGACACCCAGGGCTTGGCGCACGGTCCAGTTGTCGATGCCGGTCGAGACTTGCTCGGTGTAGTCGCCCTTGAGCAACTGTGGAATGCCGCACGCGAACTCGATGATGTCGATGCCGCGCTGGACTTCGCCCTGGGCGTCAGTGAACACCTTGCCGTGCTCGCGGGTGATGGCCTCTGCCAACTCGTCCTTGCGCGCTTGCACCAATTCCAAAAACTTGAACATCACGCGAGCCCGCTTGAGCGGGGCTGCATCGGCCCATGCAGGGAAAGCCGCCTGTGCTGCGGCCACGGCCTGGTCAACGTCAGCGCGGTTGGCCAATGCGACTTGGGCGCTCTGTGTGCCCTTGGCGGGGTTGAACACGGCCTGCGTGCGAGTGCTGGTGCCAGCGAAATGCTGGCCGTTCACAAAATGTCCGATGGTCTGCATGGGGGTCTCCTGATTGCAATCTCTGCATGGTAGAGACGAGTCGCAGGTGCATCAATCCGTTTTGTCTGAAATAATTGTTCAATATTTCGAACAATGTCATTATGAAATTTTTAGACAAAAAACAAGACAGTGTCTGGTGGGGCCACCTGCATTGGCTTGCGGTGCTTGAGCAACAAGGCAGCTTTACCGCTGCAGCGGCGCACCTGGGCGTGAGCAAGGCTGCCATGAGTCAACGCATGAGTGAGCTCGAGCGCGCTGTGGGTACACCGCTGATTCAACGCACCACGCGCAGTGTGCGATTGACCGAGTTGGGCCAGCAATTGGTTGAGGACACGCGCGACGCGTTTGAGCAAATCGCCCAAACCTTTGTGCAGGCCAAAGACACCGCGGGCGAGCCGCGCGGCTTGCTGCGCGTGACCGCGCCGGTCGCGTTGGCGCGCCAGCAGTTGGTGCAGCACTTGCCCGAGTTCTTGCGCGCTTATCCGGGCGTGCGCATCCAATTGGACTTGTCAGACCGCATCACGCCGCTCGCTGCCGAGGGCTTTGATTTGGCGATTCGGCACGTGGCGGCACCGCCCGATACCCATGTGGCGCGGGTCTTGTGCGAGACCCAAACCATTTTGGTCGCCAGCCCAGACTTTGTGCGCCAGCATGGGCTTCCGAGTCAGCCGAGTGACTTGAGTGAGTTGCCATGCTTGAGCTATCCGCGCCCCCAAGCGAGCCCGAGTTGGACTTTTGAGAGCCTGAACAAGCGCCGAGCCAACAAGCGCGAAGTGGTCAGCGTGAGTGGGCCCCTCGCTGCCAACAACAGTGAGGCACTCAGGGATGGTGCGCTCGCAGGTTTGGGCGTCGCTGTGCTGCCCGACTTCAGCGTGCAAAGTGCACTGCAGCAGGGTCAGTTGGTGCGCTTGTTACCGCAGTGGCATGCGGTCGGTGTCTTTGCGCCCAAGATCTATGCGGTGCGTCCATACGCGCCACACGTCTCCCGCGCGCTGCGCTTGTTGATCGACCATTTGGCGGCTGCGTTCAAGCCAGGCTTTGGGTCGATATGAGGCGCTTGAGCAAGTCGCGGGGTGTATGTGCCCGCCAGTGTTCAGCGAGCTGATCGCACACTTGATCAAAGTTGCGTGCCTGCTCGCCCAGCAGCGCGCGCAAGCAGGCAGGGTTTTCAAACATGCCGTGGATGTAGAGGCCAAGCACGTTGCCTTTGGCGCTTTGCCATGCCGTGTTGGCGATCAATTCGCGCGCGGTCTCACCTGCGGCGGCCATGCCTGCGTGCGCGCGCGTGATGCCTTGGTGAATCTCGTAACCCGCCAGAGTCACACCTGACAACGCGTGCCAAGCGCCCGTCACCGCCGGCAAAGTTGCTTGGGTGGGGCGCACGATTTTTTGCGCCTGGAACTGAGTGACCAACGGCAACAGCCCGAGGC
>JALQVJ010000008.1 GCA_023260355.1 Burkholderiaceae bacterium
AGGTAGTCATGGATTTCGGTCACCGTGCCCACCGTCGAGCGCGGGTTGTGGCTGGTGGCTTTTTGCTCAATGGCAATCGCGGGCGACAGACCCTCGATCCAGTCCACATCGGGTTTATCCATCAAATGCAAAAACTGCCGCGCGTAGGCCGACAGGCTCTCGACGTACCGCCGCTGCCCCTCGGCGTACAAGGTGTCAAACGCAAGACTCGACTTGCCGGACCCGCTCAAGCCCGTGATCACGCTCAGCTTGCCTTTGGGCAAATCGACATCAATGTTCTTGAGGTTGTGCGTGCGTGCTCCCCGCACACTCAATCGACCATTGAGGGCGAACGTCGGAGGGCTCAGTGGATCAGGGGCATTCATGTTTTGGGCACAATAGAAAAACAGTAGGCAACCGCACATCATAAAGTGCCCATGCCGAGTTGGCCAACTCCGCCAAAGAGTGGCGCACAATACGGGTTTTGCCTTGAATCCTGATTGCCTGTGAACGCTCCGTCTTCCCAACACACAATGACGCCAATGGAGCGCCGCGCCAGCCTTTCTTTGGCGGGGCTGTTTGCCCTTCGGATGCTCGGCTTGTTTTTGGTGCTCCCGGTCTTCGCATTGGAGGCCGCCCAATACGCTGGCGGCGATGACCCGGCAAAAGTCGGGTTGGCCATGGGCATTTATGGGCTGATGCAGGCCTTTTTGCAAATTCCCATGGGCGTGGCTTCAGACCGATGGGGGCGCAAACCCGTTTTGGCGATCGGATTGCTCGTTTTTGCCCTGGGCAGCGCCATTGCGGCAACGGCCACCAGTCTCGATGGCCTTCTGCTTGGGCGAGCGATTCAGGGGGCTGGCGCCATTTCAGCTGCGATCACAGCACTGCTCGCGGACTTGACCCGACCCCAAGTCAGAACCAAGGGCATGGCGTTGGTGGGGATCAGTATTGCAGCGATGTTCGCGCTGTCGCTGTTGGTCGCCCCCCCACTTGCGGCGCGCATTGGTTTATCTGGGCTCTTCGGCTTAACCGCCGTATTGGCCGCGCTTGGCATCCTCATCGTCTGGTGGGTGGTTCCCGTCGAGCCGGCCCGGCAGGGGGAGTCCAGCGGCATGGCGGGCATCCTCTCGGTACTCCAAAACAAGCCTCTGTTGCGAATGGATTGGGGGGTGTGGAGTTTGCACACCGTGCAAGTCGCGATGTGGATGGGGGTCCCGGCTTTGTTGGTTCAAGCTGGGCTGCCGCGCGCTGATCACTGGCAGGTGTATTTGCCTGCACTTGTGGTCTCCGTCCTGGTTCTCGGTGGTGTGCTGTTCCGGTTGGAGCGCAAGGGCTACATCAAGCACGTCATGCTGTTTTGCATCGCCCTGCTGGCTATTGTGCAACTCGGTTTGGTCTGGGCCGCGCAAAGCCATGTCGGCTTGTGGCCCTTAGGCATGCTGCTGTTTGGGTTCTTTCTGGCGTTCAATGCCTTGGAGGCCAGCCAACCCAGCATCACCTCGAAATTGGCGCCTGCGGCGCAACGGGGTGCGGCCCTAGGGGTGTTCAACACTGCGCAATCACTGGGCTTCTTCACAGGCGGCGCCGCTGGAGGCTGGCTTTTGCATCTCGGCGGTGCCCCGATGCTTTACACCTGTTGCGCAGTGGCTTTGATCGTCTGGTGGTGGGTGGCCAAAGGTTTAGACCTCAGCCAAGCAACGCACTGAGCCGACAGCACCATCAGGGCTGCCATGGCGCAGCTTGTCAATGCGTGGATGCTGTGCGGCCTGCTTTGGCATCCGGCGCGACATAGGGATCCGCCATGTGCTCAGACAACGCAGCATAAAGCGGGCGGCTGACCAAGCGCGACAGCAGGCTGGCCAACATGGCCGCAGCCATCAAGGTCAACACCAAGGACCTGCCGTCAATCATCTCCATCACAATGATGAAACTGGTGAGCGGCGCCTGCGTCACCGCCGCCAAAAACGCGGCCATGCCGATGGCAATCAACACCGGTGCCATGTCAGCCGCCATGTGGGCCTCGACCAATTGAGCGATGTCGTTGCCGATCCCCGCACCAATCGATAACGATGGCGCGAAAATCCCGCCAGGTACGCCACACCACGTGGTAATCCATGTCGCCATGAATTTGAGCAACGCGTAAAACTGGGTCACGTCACTCTCACCCACCAACATCTTGCGCACCTCTTCGCCGCCAGCACCGAACGTGGCACCGCCGGTGCTGAGTCCGATGATGGCGATGGCCAGGCCCCCCACGCCCGCAAAGCGCACAGGGAAGCGGGCGCGCAGGCGATTCAGCGCACTGGGTGCTCCTGTGAGCGACATCAGCAGCAGCCGGGAAAACAGCCCGCCCGCCAAACCGCAAACCACGGCCACCAATATGGAGGGGGCCAAGCTGTTCCAGCTCAGCGTGGGCACTTTGATCGAGCCAAAGTAACTGTAGTTGCCAAACGCAGAGATAGACACCAGACCAGCCAGCACAATCGCGGCAATGATGAGACCGCTGGAGCGCGACTCAATTTTTCGAGCCAGCTCCTCGATCGCGAAAACCACCCCGGCCAGCGGCGCGTTAAAAGCCGCCGCAATCCCAGCCGCGCCACCGGCGACCAAGAGGGCCTGTTCGTTGAGCGCCGAGCCCGGCCGGATCCAGCGGCGCGCGTTGTGCATGATGCCTGCCGCCACCTGCACCGAAGGTCCCTCCCGCCCGAGTGACAGACCAGCCAACAGCCCGCCAGCAGACAACAGAACTTTCGCCACTGTCAGGCGCAAAGACACGAAATGGCGCCGAGCCAACCCAGGCAAATTGGGGTCCAAAGCCGTGATGACCTGTGGGATACCTGAACCTGCCGCGCCCGGCGCGAGGTTGCGCGTCAGCCACACAATCAGCATCGTGATCGCAGGTGTCCAGATCAACACGCTCCAGCGCCAAGTGTCGCTGACGTGGAGGAAGACCTCAAAGCACCACTCCGCCAGCATGGTGAACAGCACCACGACCAAGCCAGCGATCACGGCGTAGCTCAGCACAATCGCGCGATCAAACCAAGCGCGCCCGTCGCGCAGCTCGTGTTGCAAGTTCTCGAGAAAATCGGGTTCTTGGGTTTGCCGGGTCATTGGCGTTCGATTGTGCACGAATTGCGACGTGACACGCGAGCAAAAAAAAGACACCGAAGCACCAGCCGCTGCCGACAACCGAGAGGGCCTCGCCCCCTAACCGAAGCGCCCCCTGACATAGGGGCCGCAGCTTGGGGCACAATGTATTCTTTTAGACACCCAACCAAAAGGACTGCGCACGATGGCATCCGTCAACAAAGTAATCCTCATCGGCAACTGTGGCCGTGACCCAGAAATCCGTTATCTGCCCAGCGGTCAAGCCGTGGCCAATGTGAGCATCGCCACATCCAGCCGCCGCAAAGACAAAAACACAGGGGAAATGATCGAGGACACCCAGTGGCACCGCGTCACCTTCTATGACCGCCTGGCTGAAATTGCTGGCGAGTACGTCAAGAAAGGGCGCCCCGTCTACATCGAAGGGCGTTTGAAGTACGGCAAGTACACCGACCAATCCGGACAAGAGCGCAACACGGTTGACATCATCGCCACCGAAATGCAGTTGTTGGGTGGTCGCGAGGGCGGCGGGGCCCCTTCGGGCGGCGGCGACTACAGCGCCCCTCGCGCGTCAGCACCTCGCCCCGCAGCCAGTGCGGCGCCAGCGGCAGCTCGGCCCGCAGCGGGTGGTTTCGATGACATGGACGACGACATTCCGTTTTGATCCATACGCATCGATGCCTTGGGCATCGTGTCAACAAGCGGTCTTTGCAGGCCGCTTTTTTTATGGCCTTTCGCAGTGAATCATGGGCTGGCATCAACGACTGCATGTGCTGAAAAGTTGACCGAAATATTTAAATATTTGCGTCAACAAGCGTGTTCTGAGTGCCGTTGAATATTCACTCCGCTGTTGGAGTTGTTCAATCACCGTAAAGGAATTTATATGAACAAGCTGATTGCCTCTTTGATCGTTGGTGCTTTTTCTGCTGCCGCGTTCGCAACGACACCCGTTGCTCCAGTGGCAACACCTGCAACCGCAGCACCTGTTGCCGCAGCTGTGGCTGCGAAAGCTGAAGCCGCGCCTGCTGCGAAAGCAGAGGCTCACAAAGCGGTGAAGGAAAAGAAAATTGCAGTGAAGGCTGAAGCCGCCAAGGCCGTGGGCTCGGTAGCACCTGCGGCTGTGATCAAGTAAAGCTCAGGCTGGGGTTGTTTGCAACGCTGCAGCGCTTGCAATCACCCCGCCACCCAAACATACATCGCCGTCATACAAAACAGCCGACTGGCCCGGTGTGACGGCCCACTGAGGGTCATCAAAGGCGAGCACCAGCTCGCCTTTTTCGTTGTAGCTCAGCGCGCACGGTGCATCGGCTTGACGGTAGCGGGTTTTGGCTGCGTAGCGACCGGGTGTGGGCGCCTGGGGGGCACACCAACTCAAATCATCGGCATGCAATGAACCGTAGAGCAACCACGGATGATCATGGCCTTGCACCACGTACAAGGTGTTGGTGGTCAGGTCTTTGCGGGCCACAAACCAGGGTTGGTGTTCACCGGCGCCACGCAACCCACGGGCGCGCAGTGCTTCCATGTCTGCGCCTTTGGCCTTGAGGCCACCAATCCCTAAGCCTTGGCGTTGACCCAGGGTGTAAAAACTCAGGCCCACATGCGTGCCAATTTTGCGACCGCGCTCGTCTTTGATGGGGCCGGGTTCGTTGGCAATGTAGCGGTTTAAAAATTCACGGAACGGGCGCTCACCAATGAAGCAAATGCCGGTGGAGTCTTTTTTCTTGGCGTTGGGCAAGCCAATTTCATCGGCAATGCGACGCACTTCGGTTTTGTGCAGCTCGCCCACGGGGAACAAGGTTTTGGACAA
>JALQVJ010000052.1 GCA_023260355.1 Burkholderiaceae bacterium
CGTTACCACCGCCCAGACCGGCGCCACGGTGACGACCGACGGCATCGATTTCATCGATAAAGATGATGCAGGGCGATTGTTTCTTGGCCTGTTCGAACATGTCGCGCACGCGGGCAGCGCCCACGCCGACAAACATTTCGACGAAGTCTGAACCGGAGATCGAGAAGAACGGGACTTTGGCTTCACCGGCAATGGCTTTAGCGAGCAGGGTCTTACCCGTACCCGGGCTACCGACCATGAGCACACCGCGCGGAATGCGACCGCCCAGTTTTTGGAACTTGGTCGGGTCTTTCAAAAAGTCGACCACCTCGGTGACTTCCTCTTTGGCCTCATCACAGCCGGCGACATCGGCAAAAGTCACGGTGTTGTTGTTCTCGTCCAGCATCCGGGCTTTGCTTTTGCCAAACGAGAACGCTCCGCCTTTGCCACCACCTTGCATTTGACGCATGAAATAAACCCACACGGCAATCAACAGGATCATGGGCCCCCAGCTGACCAGCAGGGTCATCAACAAAGAACCCTCTTCGCGAGGCTTGACATCAAACACCACATCGTTGGCCAGCAAATCACCCACCAGTCCGCGGTCCAGATAGGTGGCGTTGGTTCGCACCCGGCGGTTGTCAGTGGTGATCGCCGTGATTTCGGTGCCGCTGGGGCCTTCAACGATGGTGGCGCTGCGAATGCGACGCGCCTGAACCTCGTTGATGAACTCGGAGTAAGTCATGTGTCCGGTGCCGACGGCCGAGCGCGTCTCGAACTGTTTGAAGATCGTGAACAGCACCATGGCGATCACGATCCACACCGCAAATTTTGAAAACCATTGGTTCTTCAAGAGGTACTCCCTAATCCGACTGGAAACATAAGTCTTGGGTTCATTTTAGGCTTTTCAAGAGCCCTCACTTTGGTCCAGATCAAAACCCCATCACCCTTACGTGCTCAGGGTTGATTGAAAACCTGACTGGACCTTGCTCAATCGGCGGTCCGCTTCAGGCGCATACCGACCAAGAACGTCTCAGAGGACTTGTCTCTGCTCGCCTTGGGCTTGATCGGTTTGACCACGTGGAAGGTCTCTTTGAACAATTTGACCAATTGGCTGTAGCCACTGCCGTGAAAGAGCTTCACGACCAGCGCGCCTTCGGACTTCAGGCGCTGTTGGGAAAACTCAACCGCCAACTCGATCAAATGGGCGATTCGTGCGGCATCCGCGCTCTCGATACCGGACAGGTTGGGCGCCATATCGGACACCACGAGGTCCACTTTTTCCGATCCATACACCTCGTTCAGGGTGTCATTCAGCTGCTGAAGCACGGCTTCTTCGCGGAAATCGCCCTGGATGAAGTGCACATCTTCAATGGGCGCCATGGGCAGCAAATCCAACGCGATGATGTGGCCGTTGAGCTCGCCGTGAGCAGCCCCCTCTGGCGACAACCTTCGCCGCAAATACTGGCTCCAAGCGCCAGGCGTGCTGCCCAAATCGACCACGCAGTGACCGGGCTTGACCAGGCCCAGGGTCTCGTCAATTTCCTTCAGTTTGTAGGCAGCGCGCGCACGGTAGCCGTCCCGCTGAGCCATCTTCACGTAGGGGTCGTTGATGTGGTCATTCAGCCATGACTTGTTGATCTTTTTACTTTTGCTCTTGATTTTCATGCGTTTGCACCGTTGGTCACCGATAATTGTCCCATGACTGCTCTTACCCTCTCCACGTCGGACACAAAAGACCTGCGCTCGCAGGCGCACCACCTCGACCCCGTTGTCATCATCGGCAGCGACGGGCTCACCCCAGCGGTGATGAAGGAAATCAACGCGGCCCTGAACGCACATGGCCTCATCAAAGTGCGGGCCGGTAGCGACGAGCGTGAAACCCGCCTCGAATGGCTGGCCTCTATCACCGACGAACTGAACGCCGCGCCCGTGCAGCACATCGGCAAGCTGTTGGTCATTTGGCGCCCGATCCCCGAAAAAGAGGCCAAGCCCGTGGCGGGAGACCGCCGTGCGGGCCCTAAAACACTGAAAGTCCTCAAAAACAGCAGCCGCGGCGGCCAACGCCCTGAAGTCAAGCAAGTGCGGGTGCTGGGCAATGAGCGCCTCACCGCAGGCGGCAAAGTCAAGCGCGCTCGGGTCGCTCAAAAGAGCGTGAAAAAGAGCGCCCGCTGACGCGATCAAGCGACACCATTCGGGCCCTTTTCGGGCCCTTTTTCATGGGGTTAATCACGGCCTTGGTGCCAGCGCCTTTCAAGCGCGCTACGCTATAGCCGATTGCGGCTTGTGACCTGCACACCTTGTGCCAAACGCGACCCGCCCACCCCCGTCAGCAGAAAGCAGATCCGATGACCAATCCTTTATTGATCCAGCAAGGCGAATTGCCAGACTTTGCGGCCATTCGCCCAGAGCACATCGCACCCGCCATTGAACAATTGCTCAGCGATGCACGACACGCGCTCAGCGCTGTCACGGCCGAGGACTTCCCCGCAGACTGGCACGCGCTGACCCGAACCCTTGATGTCGCGACTGAGCGCTTGGCCGTGGCTTGGGGCGCCGTCGGACACCTGAACAGTGTGGCGGATACGCCTGAGTTGCGCGCGGCGTACAACGCGGCTCTGCCGGAGGTGACCGCCTTCTGGACCGAGTTGGGTGCCAATGAAGCGCTGTTTGCCAAAGTGGATGCCATTGACCCCGCAGGATTGAACGCTGAGCAGGCCCGCGCACGCGAGCTGGCGTTGCGAAACTTCGTGCTGGGCGGTGCGCGATTGGTCGGCGATGCCAAGGTGCGTTTTGCGCAGATTCAAGAGCGCCAAGCCGAATTGGCCCAGGCGTTCAGCGAACACGCGTTGGATGCCACGGACGCATTCAAATGGGTCGTGCCTGCCGAGCGCTTGGCAGGGTTGCCTGCCGATGTGCTGGCCAGCACCGCTGATGAAGCTCAAGCCGCGGGCCAAGCCGGCCACATGCTCACGCTCAAGATGCCCTGCTACTTGCCCGTGATGCAATTCGCCCAAGACCGGGCGCTGCGCGAGACGCTGTATCGGGCCTATGTGACTCGGGCCAGCGATCAAGCCGAAGGCGAAGGCGCTGCCGAGCGCGACAACACAGCGGTGATGGACGAATTGCTGGCTTTGCGACACGAAGAGGCGCAACTGTTGGGTTTCCAAAATTACGCAGAACTCTCGCTGGCCACCAAGATGGCAGACCGGCCAGAGCAAGTCACTGCGTTGCTCGAAAACTTGGCCCGCCAAGCCAAACCCCACGCCTTGCAAGACGTTGCCGCCCTGCGTGCGTATGCGCAGGAGCACCTGCAGTTGGCTGATCCGCAGCCCTGGGACTGGACCTTCATCAGCGAGAAGCTCAAAGAGGCGCGCTACGCCTACAGCGAACAAGAGGTGAAGCCCTATTTCCAAGCGCCGAAAGTCCTCAGTGGCCTGTTCAAACTGGTCGAACGCTTGTTCAACGTGCACATCCAGCCTGACCAAGCCCCGGTGTGGCACCCCAGCGTGCTGTTTTATCGGATTGAGCGCACCGCCCCACAAGGGCAACGCCAGTTGGTGGGTCAGTTTTACCTTGACCCAGAGGCCCGCCAAGGCAAGCGCGGCGGCGCTTGGATGAACGACGTGCGCGGCCGCTGGCTTCGCCCGGATACCCGGTCGCTCCAAACACCGGTGGCGCACATGGTTTGCAACTTTGCCAAAGGCAGTGGCGACAAACCCGCGCTTCTCACGCACGATGACGTGACCACCTTGTTTCACGAGTTTGGGCACGCGTTGCACCACATGCTGACCCAAGTCAACGAGCACGACATCGCTGGTATCTCTGGCGTGGAGTGGGACGCGGTCGAGCTGCCCAGCCAGTTCATGGAGAACTTCTGCTGGGACTGGGGTGTGCTGCAGGACATCAGCGCCCATGTCGATACGGGCGAGCCCTTGCCCAGAGATCTGTTCAACAAAATGCTGGCGGCACGGCATTTCCAAAGTGGCATGCAAATGATGCGGCAGATCGAATTCAGCTTGTTCGACATGCGCCTGCACTCACAGGGCCACGCTGACGTGATGGAAACCTTGCGCCAAGTCCGCGATGAAGTCGCTGTGATTCCTGCGCCCGCATACAGCCGAACTGCGCACACGTTCAGCCACATCTTTGCGGGCGGATACGCTGCGGGCTACTACAGCTACAAATGGGCTGAAGTCCTCTCCGCAGATGCATTCGCGGCGTTCGAGGAGGCCAGCCTTGAGTCTGGCGACGTGGTGGACACCCCCACCGGCGAGCGGTTCATGAGAGAGATCCTAGAAGCCGGTGCCAGTCGCACCGCCATGGACTCGTTCAAGGCGTTCAGAGGGCGAGAGCCGGATATTGCCGCGCTGTTGCGCCACAGCGGACTCACCCAAGCCGAGCCTGCTGCCGCGCACTGAGCCTGCGCCGGTCTGCGTGGGGTGAGCCTGTGCTTGCCCCCACGGACAGGCGCCTGAGCGACCGGCCTGCCGCGTGGGCTTAGGCCTCTCAGCCGAAATTCAGCGCCTTCACGCCGCTGGCCGTGCCGACCAGTGCAACGTGCGCGCGCTGGTTCGCAAACACGCCCACCGTCACCACGCCAGCCCATTGGTTGACTTGCTGCTCAAAAGCCAGCGGCTCGTCAATTGACAGGCCGTGCACATCCAAAATGTGTTGCCCATTGTCGGTAACCAGGGGCTGTCCTTCGACGGTTCGCAAAACCGCATGCGCCCCCATCGCATCAAACTGGCGCGCGATGCGCTGCGCCGCCATGGGAATCACCTCTACGGGCAGTGGGAACTTGCCCAGGGAGGACACCACCTTGGACTCATCCACAATACAGACGAATTGCCTGGAAAGCGCCGCCACAATCTTCTCTCGGGTCAGCGCGGCCCCGCCGCCCTTGATCATGTAGCCGCGGCCATCGATCTCGTCAGCACCGTCCACGTACACCGCCAACTCGTCCACCTCGTTCGCGTCCAACACCGGAATACCCAGTGCTTGCAGCCTTTGCGTCGACGCCACCGAGCTGGACACCGCGCCTTTGATTTGATCTTTGATTGTGGCCAAAGCATCAATGAACTTGTTCACCGTTGAGCCGGTGCCAACGCCGATGACTTCTCCGGGCACCACGTATTTCAGGGCCGCTTGGCCCACCAATGTTTTCAATTCGTCTTGCGTCATCTGTGACATTTCCTGGCAATGGTTTGGAGTTCTGGGACAATCCCGTCTGAACCAAAACCCGATTATCCAATGTCCTTGATCCCCTATTCCCTTCTGCGCGGCGCCTTGTTTCAAATGGATGCCGAGGTGGCCCACGACTTCACCCTGAATTGGCTCGCGCGCACGCAGCACTCACCGTTGGCGTGCGCCTACCGCCAGGCTCGCGTGAACGACCCCGTCACTGTCGCCGGCCTGCGCTTCCCCAACCGCATTGGCTTGGCCGCAGGCTTGGACAAAAACGCCCGATGCATTGACGCATGGGCGGCCATGGGCTTTGGTTTTGTCGAGGTTGGCACCGTCACGCCACTGGCTCAGCCGGGCAACCCCAAGCCCCGCATGTTCCGACTGCCCGAGGCGCAGGCCTTGATCAACCGCTTCGGCTTCAACAACGAGGGCTTGGCTGCCTTTGTCGCCAACGTACAAAGCGCCCGCTGCTTGAAGCAAGCCGACCGCCCCATCATTGGCTTGAATATCGGCAAGAACGCCGCCACCCCGATTGAGGACGCCACCAGCGACTACCTCAAGGGCCTCGATGGCGTCTATGCACACGCCGATTACGTCACCATCAATATCTCCAGCCCCAACACCAAGAACTTGCGCCAAATCCAAGATGACGCGGCGCTGGGCGGATTGCTCCAGGCGCTCGAATCCCGCAGAGCCGCCCTGCAATCGCAACATGGCAAAGACATCCCCTTGTTCGTGAAGATTGCGCCAGACTTGGATGCGGACCAAATCCGAGCCATCGCTGGCGTCCTGCGGCATTTCGGTTGTGACGCGCAGGGGCGCGCAAACCAACGCTGGGGCCTGATCGCCACCAACACCACCTTGGCACGCGATCAAGTCAAACACTTGTCTCATGGCCAAGAAACGGGTGGCCTCTCCGGTGCGCCCTTGACACAATCCAGCACGGCAGTCATTCGTCAAATGCGTGATGCACTGGGCCGTGATTTCCCAATCATCGGCGTGGGCGGTGTGATGTCAGCGCCCGATGCTGTTGACAAAATCAACGCCGGCGCGGATTTGGTGCAGGTGTACAGCGGCTTTATCTACAACGGGCCACCCTTGGTGCGCGCGTGCGCCCTGGCGATGCAAAGCCGAGCCTGAGGCCTTCAGTGGCTGCGCCCGGCCTGTGTAGGCACAGGCCGGACTGCATTTGTGACTACGCCGGATCGGCCTCTTTGAAGGCCGGCATTCGCTTTTCCAAACCTGCTTTCACCGCCTCCACCTGATTGGCTGAACCGATCAAGGCCACTTGCTCATGCGTCTCCGCCAGGAGCAGGTCTGCGGCGTTGGCATCAAAACACTGATTCAACAAACGTTTGCCAGCGCGCACGGCGTGTGGGCTGCGGCTGGCAATCTCTTTGGCCACCGCCATGGCTGCCGCCAGCGGGTCGTCCGCGACATGCGTGACCAAGCCCAGAGCCTGTGCCTCTTCGCCCGACAAGATGCGCCCGGTGTAAGTCAACTCGCGCATCACATCCGATCGCAACAATTCACGCATCAATGGCATGCCGGCCATATCAGGCACCAAGCCCCACTTGGACTCCAACACCGACAACTTCGTGTCCGCGGTCGCCCACCGCATATCGGCACCCAGCGCGACTTGCAAACCGCCACCAAAGGCGACGCCATGAATGGCCGCCAAAACCGGGACGGACAACTCGCGCCAAAGCCACGCCACCTGCTGCGCACGGTTCGCAATCGTTCCCTCGCGCGGCAGCAAATTGCCCATGTTGGGGCCCTTGCCCGAGCCCATCGCTTCAAAACTGCCCATGTCCAGGCCGGCACAAAAGGCCCGCCCTGCGCCGTGCATGACCACCACGCGCACCCCAGACATCCTGCGCACCAGATGGGCTGCTTCGATCAATCCATCGAACATAGCTGGATCGAGCGCATTCATCTTGTCCGGCCTTGCCAACCGAACCGTCACAACGCCTGCCTCGGGAGAACTGACGCTCACGCGTCCACTGCAAAGGGTTTCACTCATGCTTTGGCTTTCTTCAGTGCTTCATCTTTGGCGTCTTGTTCGGCCTGAACCAATCGCCACATCAACTTGCCAGAGGCATTCAATGGCAACTCATCCACGAACTCGACGATGCGCGGGTACTTGTAAGCTGCCATGTGCTCCTTGGCCCACTCGATCACTTCCTCGGCAGACAGAATATCTCTGTGGGTCGCCTTGGGCACCACGACCGCCTTGACCGTCTCGCCGCGATACTCGTCCAACGCTGAAATCACACACACCTGGTGGATACCAGGGTGGTGGTGCAGCAGCGCCTCGACCTCTGCTGGCCAGACCTTGAAGCCACTGGCGTTGATCATGCGCTTGAGTCGATCGCTGATAAAGAAGTAGCCCTCTTCATCGATGCGGCCGATATCACCGGAACGGAAAAAGGTTTTGCCGTCGATCTCAATGAACGCCTTCGCCGTGGCTTCAGGATTGCCCCAATAGCCCTTGAACACTTGCGGCCCGTGAATCACGATCTCGCCCGTCTCGCCTTGCGGCAACTCTTGCAGCGTCTCTAGGTCGATCACTCGGGCATCGACACCAATATAAGGAATACCCAAGCAGGCGCGCTTGCCACGCCCGCGGGGATTGCTGTGCGAGGGTGCCGCGGTCTCTGTCAGGCCGTAGCCCTCCGAGTACGCCAAGCCGTATTGCTCAAAGAGGCGCGCCGCCACCGCTGCGGGCATGGGTGCGCCGCCACCGCCGATGTACTCCAGCGAACTCAAGTCCACTTGGTCGATGTTGGGCATGGCGAGCAAATCGATCACCATGGTCGGGATGTTGGCCCAGTGGGTCACCCGCTGATTTGCGATGGCTTTGGCCGCCACGTCTCGATTCCAGCGCGGCAGCAACACCAACCGTGTGCCCCAGTAAATTGAGGAGAGCATGCACACCACCAAGCCGGTGATGTGGAACATCGGCACCACCACCAGCATCGACGTCTTGCCGCTCAAGGTGGACCAAGTCCCAGATGCTTGCGTGTTGTGGCCCAACGTGCCGTGGGTATGGATGCATCCCTTGGACAAACCAGTCGTGCCGCTGGTGTAGGGCAACAAGGCCATGTCGTCATGACCCAAGCTCACAGGCGCGGGCACCGTGGTCGACGACATCACGGCATTCCAATCGTGCACTTGTAAACCAGCCGCTTGGGGCTGCTCAGGCGTGGCGTACAGCCACTGCCGCCACACCTCAGGCACTTGCGCATCACGCGCAACAGGGTCAGCCGGCAAAACATCCGTCCAGTTGAATGTGATGAGGTGCTTCAAACCGTCCGACATGGAGCCACTGGCCTTGGCCAACTCTGGCGCGATATCACACGAAGCCACTGCAACTTGGGCACCCGAGTCTTGGATATAGTGCGGCAACTCCTCGGCCTTGTTCATCGGATTCACCGGCACAACCACCGCGCCCAACCGCATCACCGCGTGAAAGGCCAATATGTATTGGGGCGAGTTTTGGGTAAACAAAATCACCCTATCGCCCTTTTGCACACCCAAATCCGCCAACCCCCCGGCAAAACGCAGCGCCTCGTCTCGCAATTGAGCCCACGTCCAATCCTTGCCCAAAAAATGCAATCCCTGCTCGTCGGGAGTCAAGTCAGCGCGCCGCTGCAAGGCCTCCCAAACCGACGTGGTGACCGGCTCTAACTCATGAGGAACGCCGTCTGGCCAATGCGCCATGTGCAAGGCTTTGGGGTTGACTGCCATCTTGTTTGTCTCCTGTTATTTTTTGATTTTTTACTGGTCACATCTCACACCCACGCGCTGTCAAGTGCGCGGGGGCGGGTGTTTTTGCAGGTGCGCATGCGCAAACGCTTGATACCAATCGAGGCACTCCGGATTGGCCATGGCGTCTGGGTTCACCACCTTGTGCAGCGGCTGCCCAAGCAACAGCTTTTTGATCGGCAGCTCTTGCTTCTTGCCGCTCAACGTGCGCGGGATCGCTGCCACTTGGATGATGTCATTGGGCAAAAACCGCGGGCTGAGGCTTTGCTTGATCGACTCTCGAATCCGGCCCATCAGCGCGTCATCCAGCGTGACCCCGTCTCGCAAGGCCACAAACAAAGGCATGTAGCTCTCACGCCCGAGATACTCCAAATCAACGACCATGCTGTCCAAAATCTCGGGCAAGCACTCGACGGCGGCATACAGCTCACTGGTGCCCATGCGCAACCCATGTCGATTGATCGTCGCGTCGCTGCGCCCGTAAATGATGCACGTGCCACGATCGGTGATCTTCAACCAATCGCCATGGCGCCAAACGCCACCCATCTCTGCCGGGCCGTCGCTGCCATCCGGCATGCGTCCATGCCCTGCCGGATAAGTGTCGAAATAGCTGCCAAGGTAGCGCGCGCCAGATGGGTCGCCCCAAAAGTAGATCGGCATTGACGGAATCGGTTGGGTACACACCAACTCGCCCACATCGTTCGTTAGGCTCTTGCCATCTTCGCTCCAGGCCTGCACCGCGCAACCCAAGAGGCGACACTGCATCTCACCCTGAACGGACGGCAGCTCCCGGTTGCCGCCCACGAAGGCCCCAGCAAAGTCAGTGCCCCCAGAAATGTTGCACCACCAGACATCGGGCACGCCGACGGCCCGCAGCTGCTGCGTGCCCCAGCGCGAGGCCTCTTCGCTCAAGGGGGACCCAGTCGAGCCCAGCGTTCGAACTGCCGCCAAGCCCGGCCACTGCGTGAGATCGACATCGGCTTTGAGGCAATTGGCATAAAACGCAGCACCCGCACCAAAGAACGTGACCCGCTTCTCCGCCGCCATGCGCCACAGCGTGCCCCAATCGGGTTTGGCCTTGGTGCCACCTGGGTTGCCATCAAAAATCACGCATGTTGTGCCACCCAACAAGCCCGCCACTTGGGCATTCCACATCACCCAGCCCGTGGAGCTGTACCAGTGGTAGCGCTCGCCCCAACTGTTGGCGTGATAGCTGCAACCAATGTCGTTGTGCAGCGTGCCCAGCGCCATCGTCACAATCACGATGCCTCCGTGGCCATGCACGATCGGCTTGGGCAGGCCAGTTGTCCCGCTTGAGTACACCACCCACAGCGGATGGTCAAAAGGCACAGCCATCGGCGCAAATGCCTGCGTCTGCGCGTCATCGCGTGCCAGCACCTGCGCCATATCTGCCCATTCAGGCCAAGCGCGATCAGGTTGCCACTCCCGCAACACCACGGTGTGTTTCAGCGTGGGCAAGCTGTCACGCAATTGGTGCACCACATCCCAACGGTCGTGATCCACACCGGCATATGTGACGCCATCAATCGCAATCAACGCCGTGGGCTCAATTTGTTTGAACCGGTCCAGCACAGCGTTGGTGCCCATATCGGGCGCACACACGCTCCACACAGCACCGAGGCTGGCGACCGCCAAAAACGCAATCATGGTCTCGGGAATATTCGGCAAATAAGCCACCACCCGATCACCGCGCTGTACGCCGTTTTCGCTCAAATGCAAAGCCATCGCCGCCACGCGCCTGCGCAACTCTGGCCAAGACACCTCTTGCTCCTGACCGCGCTCGTTGCGCGAGAGGATCGCGGGCATCCCGGCGGCGTGCGCGGCGTCCACGTGCCGCAGCACCTGGCTGGCGTAATTGAGTTGTGCGCCTTCAAACCACTTCGCGCCCGGCATCACATTCCGGTCCAAGGCCCGCGTGTGCGGCGTTGGCGATTGCAGCTCAAAGTAATCCCAAATGCTTTGCCAATACGCCTCTAAATCTTGCGTCGACCACTGCCACATCGCGTCGTACGAGTCAAAGCGCAAGCCCCGATGCTGGGCGAGCCAGTCTTGGTACAAACGGATTTGGGGCACGTACGGTGGAGGCGATATCGTCATGCGTGGAACAGTAGCAAATGCCACGCGCTTGTGCATCCCTTGGCTGTCACGCAGGTTCAAATGCCAGCAGGTTCGGTGCGTTGCGCGTTTTCCCGAATTGCCAAGCGAGCGAAACGCGAATCGGCATCACATCAATTCTTTGTGAGCCAGGTGGTCCAAACCCCGCGTGGCACCTGCGCGATTGGTTGCCGCATCGCCAAGCCATCACCACAAAAAAGCCCCCAGTCGGGGGCTATCAGCGACCTGAATCGTGGCCGCATCGGCGAGCGCCCATTGCCTTAAGCCGTGGGGAACATCTCTTTGTAACGGCCGTCGTGCATCCATGCCGCGTGCTTGGGTGCCTTTTTGGTTTGGCCCCACTCTTCCAACAT